>JAEWKX010000045.1 GCA_023393575.1 Pseudomonadota bacterium | reverse complement strand
CCAGTCTAGACGTAACGGTTGACGACGTTCTCCAGATATTCCTGGCGGCCGGAACGCGGCTCGGGATTGATGTTCTCCCGCTCCACCATGGCGGCGATGTCGTCGAGCTTGTATTCGCCGCGCAGCATCTTCTGCGCCTCCGGGCTTTCCCAGCCGGCGTAGCGCTCTTCGAGCGGCTTCGACAGCGCGCCGTCCTCGACCATCCGGGCAGCGGCCTTCAAGCCGCGGGCGCAGCAGTCCATGCCGCCGATATGGCCGATCAGCAGATCCTGCGGATCGAGCGACTGGCGGCGGAGCTTGGCGTCGAAGTTGGTGCCGCCGTTCCTGAAGCCACCGCCCTGGAGGATATGGTAGTAGGCAAGCGCCATTTCCGGCACGTTGTTGGGGAACTGGTCGGTATCCCAACCGGACTGGTAGTCGTTGCGGTTCATGTCGATCGAGCCGAAGATGCCGAAGGCGTTCGCCATGGCGATCTCGTGCTCGAAGGAATGGCCGGCGAGGATGGCGTGGCCCTGCTCGATGTTGACCTTCACTTCCTTGTCCAGCCCGTGCTTCTGCAGGAAGGCGTAGACGGTGGCGACGTCGTAATCGTATTGGTGCTTGGTCGGCTCCTGCGGCTTCGGCTCGATCAGGATCGTGCCCTCGAAGCCGATCTTGTACTTGTACTCCACGACGAGGTTGAGGAAGCGCCCCATCTGGTCGAGCTCGCGGCCGACATCGGTGTTGAGCAGCGTCTCATAGCCTTCGCGACCGCCCCAGAGCACATAGTTCACGCCGCCGAGGCGCTTGGTGGCGTCCATGCAGGTCTTCACCGTCGCAGCCGAGAAGGCGAAGACGTCGGGATCGGGATTGGTGGATGCACCGGCCATGTAACGGCGGTGCGAGAACATGTTCGCCGTGCCCCAGAGGAGCTTCACGCCGGTCTGGGCCTGTTTCTTTTCAAAGTAATCGACGATCTCGTTGAGGTTCCTGGTATTCTCCGCGAACGAATTGCCTTCCGGACGCACGTCGGCGTCGTGGAAGCAGTAGAAGGGCGCGCCGAGCAACTGGTAGAATTCAAAGGCGACATCCGCCTTCATCTTCGCCGCCTGCATGGTGTCCTCGAACCACGGCCGCTGGAAGGTCTGGCCGCCGAACGGGTCGCCACCCGGCCAGGTGAAGCTGTGCCAGTAGGCGACGGCGAAGCGCAGATGCTCCTCCATCCGCTTGCCGGCGACGATCTCGTCCGGATTGTAGAAGCGGAAGGCGAGCGGATTGGTGCTCTCCGGGCCTTCGTAACTGATCTTCTGGATGTCTCCGAAAAAGCCTGTGCTCATGGTGTTTCCTCCTGGGAGCTTAGGGAATGTCTTTTAGTGCGCGATCGACCTGACGGCAGGATAGGTCGCCCGGTAGCGGCGGTAGGCTGTCTCGTAGGCATCAGACAGCGAGGTGATCGGATCGATGGTTGCGGCCGTCTTGGGCGGCGTGCAGACGGCAAGCGGATCCGCGCCCGTGGCGGCGATCAGGCCAAGGCGGGCGGCACCGAAGGCCGCACCGAAATCGCCATCCGTCGGGATATCGACGGGAACCCCGAGCGAGGTCGCGATCGAGGCAAGCCAATAGCGCGAGCGGGAGCCCCCGCCGATGGCGGTGACCCGCGACATCGTCGTGCCCGCTGATTTGAGAGCCTCGAGGTTGTCGCGGATGGCGAAGGTCACGCCTTCAATGACGGCCTGCGTCAGGACGGCCCTATCGGATTCGTGCCCGAGGCCGATGAAGGCGCCGCGGATCTGCGCATCGTTGTGCGGCGTACGTTCGCCGGAGAGGTAGGGAAGGAAGGTCACGCCGGTCGGCGCCTTCAGAGTCTCGCCAAGCTCGGCGGTCAGTTCTGCAGCGGTCTTCCCCGTCACCTGCGAATGCCAGTTCAACGCATCTGTAGCCGAGAGGATCACGCCCATCTGGTGCCAGGTGCCCGGTAGCGCGTGACAGAATGCATGAACGGCGCTTTCCGGCTTGGGAAGATAGGACGCGTTGGCGGCAAAGAGCACGCCCGACGTGCCGAGCGAAACGAAGGCATTCCCTTCCGCCACGGTCCCCATCCCGCAGGCCGAGGCCGCATTGTCCCCCGCCCCGCCGGCCACGACGACGCCGCTGTCCATACCCCATTGCGAAACCAGTTCGCCGCGCAGGGCTCCACCCTGCTCCGTCCCCTCGATGAGCGAGGGCATGTGATCTTCCGAAAGATTCGTGGCGGCCAGAAGCTCAGTCGACCACCTGCGGGCGCCGGTGTCGAGCCAGGAGGTGCCGGCGGAATCGGACATCTCGGAGATGTACTCGCCCGTCAGCCACAGGCGCAGGTAATCCTTCGGCAGCAGCACCTTCGCGACCTTCGCGAAGATCTCGGGTTCGTTGTTCTCCACCCAGGCAAGCTTCGGCGCCGTGAAGCCGGGAAAGACGATGTTGCCGGTGACCTTCCGGAAACGCGAGTCGGCATCGAGCGCCGCAGCCTCCTTGAAGGACCGGGTGTCGTTCCACAGGATGCATGGCCGGAGCACCCTGTCATCCGCGTCGAGCAGGGTCGCGCCGTGCATCTGCCCCGAAAGACCGATGCCCCTCACGGCTGCAAGCTCCTGCGGGAACTTTGCCTTGAGGCCGGCGACGGCTTCTTCCGTGGCCCGTATCCAGTGCGACGGGTCCTGCTCCGACCAGCCCGGATGAGGCCGCGACACGTCGAGCGAACCGCTGGCCGAACCGATGATCCTCTGATCGGCGTCTATCAGCATCGCCTTGACGCCTGACGTTCCGAGATCGAGACCGAGATACATGTCGCTCCTTCCTTCCGCCTTTACGGCAGGTTGTCCTTCAGAAATATATCGATGCGGATGCGCTCCTGGGCGGCGAGTACCGGCAGCCCGTCCGCCTTGGCCTTCAGCACCCGGATGGCGCTGCGCACCTCGTGACCCGCATCCTGGTTGAGCACCGCGTCGACCGTACCGTCGAGCAGCGCCTCCCGGGTGGAGGGGGTCAGTTCGTGCGCGATGACCACCGGCCTCTTCTCCGGGGCCACCTCGCGCAGAGCCCGGATGAGACCGCGATTGCCCGCGCCCAGGCTATAGATGCCGTTCAGGCCGACGTGGCGGCCAAGCGCCTCCCGCACCAGCCTTTCCGCAACGGTGGCATCGTCGCGCGCCTCCATGACGGGCAGGATCGCCACCTGGGGAAAATCCTCCGAGAGAACCGAAAGGAACCCTTCGAGACGTTCGCGATGGTCGCGCACCATCATCGATCCGGCAAGGATGCCGACCCGGCCGTCCACCTTGCTGAGGAAGCGGCCCATGAGATTGGCCGCGGTCCGCCCGGCGGCGATGTTGTCGATGCCGGCATAGTGCTGGCGTGAGGAGGAACTGAGGTCGGAAACCAGCGTGACGACAGCGATGCCGGCATCCACGAGCCGGTCGGCCGCAGACCGGACACGCGGTTCGTCAATGGCGACGAATGCCACGCCGTCGGGCCGTGCGGTAGCGACGCTGTCAAGCGCGGCGACCAGCGAGGCCACATCGAAGGCGGGAACCTGGACGATATCGATCCGCGTCCGCTCGACAGAGGAACGCTCCGTCGCGGCCTCGACCTCTCCCCTTACGCCGATCATGAAGGAGTTGTCGTTGGACGGCAGGATGAAGGAGAACCTGTAGGTGCGCCCCTTGGCAAGGTTGGCAGCCGCGAGGTCGCGCACATAGCCGAGCGACGCGATCGCCCCCTCCACCTTTTCACGCGTGACGCCGCGCACTCCCGGGCGGCCGTTGAGGACTCGGTCGACCGTGGCGAGGCTGACGCCCGCAAGACGCGCGATATCGTGAACAGTCGGCTTCATCCGTCCTCCAGCCGCCGTGGTAACGGAATTTTTGAGGTACGTAAATCAGAAATCTTCGGCCGCGACATCCTGGACAAGCCGAAGGGGCCGCCGCATCAGCGGCAGCCCCTTCGCGATCGAGTTGGGGATCAGTGGCCGCCGCCTCCGCCTGCCTGTGCGGACGGCTTGGAGATCAGCACGACCATCAGCACCAGGCTCGCGAACAGAACCGTCAGCGCCATGAAGACGTCGATGAAGGACAGCACCCAGGATTGCTGCGTGACCATGCCGGAGAGCTTCTGGAGCGCGACCACGCCGCCGTCGAGCCCGAAGCTGTCGTAGTTGGCGCCGACATTGTCCAGCCAGTTGAGGGCGGCCGGAGTGCCGTAGCTCAGATGCTCCGAAAGCCGCGCATAATGTTCGTCGGAGCGCTGCGTCAGCATGGTATTGATGATGGCGAGCCCCACGGCGCCGCCGAGGTTGCGGGTCAGGTTGAAGAGGCCCGAGGCATTGCGGATGCGGGCCGGCGGCAGTGTCCCGAGCGCGATGTTGTTGATCGGCACCATGCACAGCATCATCGAGCAGCCGCGCAGGATCTGCGGGATGAGCAGTTCGTAGAAATCCCAGTCGCCCGTGAGCCCGGTCATCAGATAGGTGCCGAGTGCAAAGCCGACGAAGCCGATGGCCATCATCACGCGCGGATCGAGGCGTTCCGAAAGCATGCCGGCGACCGGCGCCGTCAGGAACATCGCCAGACCCGAGACGAACATCGTCTCGCCGATCATCAGCGCATCATAACCGCGGATACGCCCGAGATAGAGGGGGGAGAGATAGGTGAGTCCGTAGAGGCCGATACCCATCACGAAGGAGAACAGCGACCCGAAGGCGAAATTGCGATTTGCGAAGGCACGCAGATCGACGACGGGGAACTCGACACGGAAGGCGCGCCAGAAGAAGATTACCGCCCCGCCCAGCATGGCGAGCGAACCCAGCACGATGTGCTCGTCGCTGAACCAGTCCTTGTTGTTGCCTTCTTCGAGGACGTATTCAAGCGAGCCGAGAAACACTCCCATCGACAGGAGTCCCCACCAGTCGAACTTCTTCCAGAGGCTCATCTCCGGCTCGTCGAAATCGATCATGCTCCAGGCCACGACCGTGACGAGGATGCCGGGAACGATGTTGACCAGGAAGAGCCAGTGCCAGGAGAAGGCATGGCTGAGATAGCCGCCGACGGTCGGGCCGATGGTCGGCGCCAACGTCGCGACGAGGCCGATGATGGGGGAAACGATGGCGCGCTTCGACGGAGGAAAGATGGTGAAGGCGGCTGCGAAGACCGACGGGATCATGCCCCCGCCGATAAAGCCCTGGATCGCCCGGTAGACGATCATCTGGTCGATATTCGTCGCGGTCGCGCAGAGCGCGCTGGCAAGGGTGAAGCCCGCGGCGCAGATGCTGAAGAGGACGCGCGTAGTCAGGATGCGGGCAAGCGTCCCGGACAGCGGAATCATGATCACTTCCGCGATCAGATAGGAGGTCTGCACCCATGCGACCTCGTCCGATCCCGCGCCCAGCCCCGCCTGAATTTCAGCCAGCGAGGCGGAGACGATCTGGATGTCGAGGATCGACATGAACATGCCGAAGACCATCGCGAAGAAGGCGATGAGCTTCCGCTTGTCCATGGATCGATCGGCGGGAAACGCTCCCGCGACGGCCGCTGTCGCCATGGCCGCTCTCCTTGATGTTCTGCCGGTCAGTCGGCCCGGGCTACGGCATGGTCGGACGGAGCCGTGCGGGTATCGACATCCACCACGACGCTGAGGCCTGCACGCAGGTGCTTGCGGGCCAGGTCCTCTGCCGGCAGCGAGATACGGACCGGCACGCGCTGCACCACCTTGGTGAAATTGCCGGTCGCATTCTCGGCGGGCAGCATCGAGAAGACGGAGCCGGATGCCGGAGAGATCGACTGAACGGTCCCCTCTATGGCATGCTCCTCGAAGGCATCGACATGGACGCGCACCTTGGAACCCGGAACGAGTTCGCCGATCTGCGTCTCCTTGAAATTCGCCTCGACATAGAGCTCGGTGAGCGGGACAAGCGCAGCGAGCCGCTTGCCGGCCGAGACCAGATCGCCCGTCTGGACGGCGAGATTGCCGATCACGCCGTCATAAGGCGCCTTCAGGACGGTGAAATCCAGATCGCGTTGCGCCTGGTCGCGGGCCAGTTCCTGGGAATGGATGGTGTTCACCGCCTCGTCGCGCTGTGCCCGAAGAAGGCCGATATTGGCCTCGGCCGACGAAACGCTCGCCTCGCCGGCGACCAGGTTGGCGCGCGCCTGGTCGAGTGCGACCTTTGCATTGTCCAGTTCGGCCGCCGTGCCGATCGATTTCGAGGCGAGCTCGCTCGCCCGTCTTTCGTTGATCCCGGCTCCCCGCAAGGCCGCTTCGAGCGCGCCGCGCTGCGCCTCGGCCTGCTTCAGCGCAGCTTCCGCGCCAACGATCTGCGCGTCGATCCGCTTGACGGCAAGTTGCGCGCTCTCGATGGCGTTCTCGGCGCGCTCGAGCGCGAGTTGGTAGTCCCGAGCGTCCAGGGTGACGAGCGGATCGCCGGCCTTCACCTGCTGGTTCTCGATGACGTTCACCCTTTCGACATAACCCGACACTTTCGGGGAGATGATGGCGATATCCCCCTCGATATACGCATCGTCCGTCGACACCAGGAAGCGGCCGTCCGTCCACCAGCCATATCCGTACCAGGCGCCGCCTGCCAGCAATGCGGCGAGGATGAGCGGAAGAACCGGACTGCGCCGCTTCTTCTTTTCCGGCACCGGCGCCTGCTCGGCGACCGACTGAGCGGCGTCGTCAACGGGAAGCTTGCCGTTTTCGCTTTCACCGTCATTGGCTATTGCACGAAGCGCGCCTGCAGAAGAGGATGCGGTCATGGGGGTATCTTCTCGGGATTGTCGGATCGAACCGCTCGGTTCAGACGCTTGACATAGAGCCTCCCGCTACGCATATCAAGAGGAAATCGAACCGATCGGTTCGCAAAGTTAAGAAGAATTGTGATGGCTAGGGAAAAAACCGAGGATCAATGTAGTCCGCTGCACCATCACGGCCGTTTTGCCGCCGGCGAGGACCCTGCAAAACGCGGACAGATCATCGAAGGGGCAAAGCGCGTCTTCATGACGCTCGGCTTCGACGCGGCAAGCATGAACGACATCACGCGGGAAGCCGGAGTCTCGAAGGGCACCATCTACGTCTATTTCGAAAACAAGGAAGACCTGTTCGGCGCCATCATCGAGCAGGAGCGCGAGCGCATCACGCTGAAGCTGAAGGACATCCTCGCGGGCAGCGAGGAGGTCGAAGACGGCCTCTATCGGTTCGGCCTCGGCTTCGCGACCCACCTCACCTCGCCCCAGACCATCAACGCCATGCGCACCCTGATCGGGGTCAGGAACCGGATGCCCAAGCTCTGCAGCCGCTTCTTCCATTCGCCCGCCAACGTGCGCACCGTCCTCGAGGACTTCATCCGGCGCCATGTGGCGGCAGGCACCCTGGCGGTAGACGACACGGATCTCGCCGCACGACAGTTCATCGAGCTCGCGAGCGGCACCTTCTTCAAATTCCGGCTTTTCGGCGATCTCGACGACGTGCCTCCGCAGGAGGAACTGGATCGCGTGGTGAAGAGCGCAATCCGCGTCTTCATGGCCGCCTACGGCCGCTCGGGCTTTTCCGGAAACGCCGTCTGAACCCACAGGCGGCATCGGCGCCTGCTCCGCCTCTTGTCTTTATCCCGAGACAACTTAAATCGGACGGAAATTCACGCCGATCCAGAGGGGCTTATCGTGCAAGACATATTGGCGCTTTTACAGGATCCGACTGCGTGGATCGCACTCGTGACGCTGGTCGTCATGGAAGTGGTGCTCGGCATCGACAACCTGATCTT
>JAEWKX010000012.1 GCA_023393575.1 Pseudomonadota bacterium | reverse complement strand
CCTTCATCTTGACCGGCTCGCAATGACCTTTGACGCTCGCGATTTCTTGGTGGTACCAGAGGTCGCGGCCGGGTGCCCATTCGATCTTGCCGCCGGTCCGGCGGACGACCAGGACGTTCTTCACCGTCGCATACTGACGTGCCGCAATGTGGATCGCCTTGTCCGTATTCTCCTTGAGCGGCACGGGCTTGCCGCCGCGCACACCCTCGTCGCAGGTGATAACGAAGCAGGACTGGCAGTCGACGATGCGTCCCGCCAGCGCTTCGGGCGAGAATCCGCCGAAGACGACCGAGTGGACGGCGCCGATACGGGCGCAGGCCAGCATCGCATAGGCCGCTTCCGGAATCATCGGCATGTAGATCGTCACGCGGTCGCCCTTCTTGACGCCGTGCTTCTTCAGTACGTTGGCAAGTCGGCAGACCTGGTCATAAAGCTGGTTGTAGGTGATCTTCTTGTCGATGTACGGGTTGTCGCCTTCCCAGATGATCGCGGTTCGCTCGCCATGCGTCTTGAGGTGGCGATCGATGCAGTTATAGGAAACGTTGGTCAGTCCGTCCTCGAACCACTTGATCGAGACCTTGCCTTTAAACGAGGTGTTCTTGACCTTGGTGTAAGGCTTATACCAATCGATACGCCTGCCGTGCTTTCCCCAGAACTTGTCGGGGTCCTCAATGCTCTCCTCGTACCACTTTTCGTATTTTTCCTTGTCGATCAGCGCCTGGGCCCTGACGGCGCGAGAGACAGGATAAACTTTCTCGGACATGGTCTCCTCCCCATCTGATATATCCCGAAACCGAGGGCGGTCTCGGAGCATACATCATTCATAACAGGTGAACGAAGCACATCAATTAGACGAAGGGGTCATGCATCACGATATTTGCAATTTGACCTCAATACCGCTATAGACCGTTCGAATTCCCGGAAATTGTGGTGATACCCACGGCCCGCGACACCGGCGCGGCGGACAGAGGAACTATATCCATGGCTCAACAACTGCTCATGCCGAAGGCTACCGCCGTCTGGCTGGTCGATAACACTGCGCTTTCGTTCGATCAGATCGCGCAGTTCTGCAAGCTTCATCCCCTCGAGGTGAAGGCCATCGCCGATGGCGAGGCGGCACAGGGCATCAAGGGCCTCGATCCTATTGCAACAGGCCAGTTGTCGCGCGACGAGATCCAGCGGGGCGAGGCGGATGTGAACTACAAACTCAAGCTGCAGGAGCCGAAGGTCCGAGTGCCGGAATCGAAGCGTCGCGGCCCGCGTTACACCCCGGTCTCGAAGCGCCAGGACCGTCCGAACGCAATCCTATGGCTGGTTCGCAACCATCCGGAGCTCAAGGACGCCCAGATTTCCCGTCTCGTCGGCACCACCAAATCGACGATCGAGCAGATCCGCGACCGCACCCACTGGAATTCCGCTAACCTGGCCCCGATGGACCCCGTCACGCTCGGCCTCTGCAGCCAGATCGACCTGGATCTCGAAGTAGAAAAGGCATCAAAAGGCCGCCCTCTGGCAGGCACCGCCGAAGTCGGCGCTACGCTGCAGTCCGCGTCCGAGACCGAGAACCTCGATTTCGACTATCGCAACGAGCGGGAGGAGGAGAAGGAGATCGATGCAGATGCCGTCTTTGCCAAGCTCAGCTCCCTCAAATCGACGCCGCGTGACGATGACGAGGACGACCGGTACTGAAGGTCTTTAGATCTCTTTATATGGAAAGGCCCGCCGAGTGCTCGGCGGGCCTTCGTCTTTTCAGACATCGAAAATCCGTCAGGCTGCCTTAAGGGAAGAATCCAGCGGGATTTCCACGTCGATCTCGAGGATGGAAACGGTTTCTTCGCGATCCACCTTGATCTTCACCCTGTCGGCATCGAGCTGCACGTGCTTGGCGATCACGGCGAGAATCTCTTCCCGAAGGACTGCAACGAGATCGGAACTGCTCGACGCCCGCTCATGGGCCAGCAGGACCTGCAGTCGTTCACGAGCCATGGGCGCCGACCGCTGTTTACGGAAAATGTCGAAGATGCTCATGCCGCTTTCCTTCCAAAGATCTTGCCGAGAAGGCCGCGCTTTTCGCCCGGAATCGTGATTGGAAGCACTTCGCCGGACAGGCGGCGGGCGGCATCGAAATAGGCTTGAGCCGGGACGCTGTTGATATCGGCCAAGGTAACCGGTGCGCCGATATTGGACGCACGCAGCACATCCATGCTTTCCGGAATGATGCCGAGTAGCGGTATGGAAAGGATTTCCAGGACGTCGTCCACCTTCAGCATGTCGCCACGCTCCGCCCGCGCTGCGTCGTAACGCGTCAGGAGCAGGTGCTTTTCCATGCGTTCGCCGCGTTCCGCCTTGAGCGTCTTGGCGTCGAGCAGACCGATGATGCGATCGGAGTCCCGCACCGACGAGACCTCCGGATTGGTCACCACCACCGCTATATCGGCATGACGCATGGCAAGCGTTGCGCCGCGTTCGATGCCGGCGGGGCTATCGCAGATCACCCAGTCGAAGTAACGCTTCAACTCGTTGATCACCGTCTCTACGCCTTCCGGCGTCAGCGCATCCTTGTCGCGGGTCTGCGACGCCGGCAGCAGGAACAGGGTTTCCAGGCGCTTGTCGCGGATGAGGGCCTGCGGCAGTTTCGCATCACCCTGGATCACGTTGACGATGTCGTAGACCACGCGGCGTTCCGCACCCATCACGAGGTCCAGGTTGCGAAGTCCAACGTCGAAATCGACGACCGCCACCTTCTCACCTTTCTGAGCCAGGGCGGCGCCGAGCGCTGCAGACGAGGTCGTCTTGCCGACACCGCCCTTGCCTGACGTCACTACGATGACTTTCCCCATTGATTTTCTCCTGTTGGTCCGGCCGCGCGGCTCAGACGAGTGTCTCTGCCATGATGGTGTCGTTCTCGAGCCAAAGCTGCACGGGCTGCCCCTTGAGGCTGGACGCCATGTTCTCGGCGACCTGATAGACGCCGTCTATCGCCAGCAGCTCCGCCTCCAGTTTCCGGCAGAAGATCCGTGCCGAGGCATTTCCCACCGAACCTGCCATTACCCGGCCGCGAAGGGCGCCGTAGATGTGTACGGAACCGCCGGCAATGACCTCCGCACCGGACGCAACGGATCCGATCACGGTCACGTCGCCCTCCGGGAAGATCACCGACTGGCCCGAGCGAATCGGTTCCCGGATGATGATCGACTGCAGGGCAGGGCGCTCTTGGTCCACAGACGCCCGCTTCGCTGCAGCGGCGAGGTCTTCCGTAGGCTCCCCCGGCTCTTTCGCCATGGTCTCTTCGGAAACGGGGCGCCCTCCCTTCAATCCGGGCGGCATTCCCTGCCCGAGCATGGAAGGACGCGCTCCCTCTATCCCCATGATGCTGACGTTGCGCACCGCGAACGCGCCGAGCAACTCCTTGAGCTGCGTACGGTCGATAGCAAGGTCCGTGACATCCAGGACCACCGGCCGGTTCAGGAAGAAGCCGGCTGAGCGCGACGCGAGATCGTCCAGCCGGACCAGCCATTCATCGAGCGGAAGATCGGGCGAAAGCCCGACCGCCAGAAAGGACCGTCCCTTGATTCGAATCGAACGAGCGTCTGTTAGCACTTTGGTCATCTACGTAAACAATTGATTGCATCGGTGTAGCGTCGGCATGGTTAATAAAAGATTAATATGCTGGTGCGGAGCTTAATAGCTGCGGCCCTGAAACGCAGAAAGCCGCGGCTTTCACCGCGGCCCCCGGGTCATATCCGTTTGATGATGCTAGGCTGCGGTTTCGGCCACGCCCTTCGCATATCCCTTGGATTTCAGGATTTCACCGATCTCATCGAGGATCGCCGGGTCATCGATCGTCGCAGGCATCTTCCAGGGCAGCCCGTCGGCAATCTTCTGCATCGTGCCGCGAAGGATCTTGCCGGAGCGCGTCTTTGGCAGGCGCTTCACCACCATCACCGTACGGAAGGCAGCCACCGGGCCGATTTCGCTCCTGACGAGTTCCACGACCTCCTTCTCGATCGCTTCCTCGTCGCGCGAGACATTATTCTTGAGGACGAGGAAGCCGCATGGGATCTGCCCCTTGAGCGGATCGGCCACGCCGATCACAGCGCATTCGGCCACGTCGGGATGCATGGCGCAGACCTCTTCCATCGCCCCGGTCGATAACCTATGGCCGGCGCAATTGATGATGTCATCCGTACGCGCCATGACAAACAGATACCCGTCGCTGTCGATCATGCCCGCATCCGCAGTCTTGTAATAGCCGGGGAATTCTTCGAGGCAGGCTTGGCGGAAACGGTCGTCGGCATTCCAGAAACTGACAAGGCATCCCGGCGGAAGCGGTAACTTAACGACGATGTTGCCCAGGGTGCCGGCAGGTACCGGGTGGCCGGCATCGTCCAGAACCTCGATCGCATATCCCGGCATCGGCCGGGTCGGCGAGCCCGGCTTGAACGGAAGCAATCCCAGGCCGACGGGATTGCCGACCATCGGCCAGCCCGTTTCCGTCTGCCACCAGTGGTCGATCACCGGGACCTTCAGCACCTGCTCCGCCCATTTCAGGGTTTCCGGATCGGCGCGCTCCCCGGCGAGGAACAGAGCCCGCAATCCCGAGAGATCGTACTTCTCGACCAGCTTGCCTTCCGGATCATCTCGCCGGATCGCCCGGAAGGCCGTCGGTGCAGTGAAAAGAACCTTGACGTCGTATTCGGAGACGATCCTCCAGTATGTACCCGAATCGGGCGTGCCGACGGGCTTGCCCTCGAAAAGGACCGCCGTGTTGCCGGCCAACAGCGGTCCGTAGACGATATAGGAGTGGCCCACGACCCAGCCGATATCCGAGGCGGCCCAGAAGACTTCGCCGGGCTCCACCCCGAAGAGGTTCTTCATGGTCCACTTAAGCGCCACCATATGGCCCCCGTTATCGCGGACGACGCCTTTCGGCTGGCCCGTAGTTCCGGAGGTGTAGAGAATGTAGAGCGGATCGGTGGCTGCTACGGGCACACACCGGACCACCGTGCCCTTCGTCTTCTCCACCTCTGTCGCCAGCCGGAAATCGACATCCCCGTGCTCATACCGGAGTGGCGCGTGCAGTTCGTCGCGCTGCAGGATGAAGCAGAAATCCGGCTTCACCTTGGCCATGTCCACCGCATGGTCGAGCAGCGGCTTGTAGGCGACGAGCCGCCCCGGTTCCAGCCCGCAGCTTGCGCTGATCACCACCTTGGCTCCGCAGTCATCGATGCGCGTCGCCAGTTCGTGCGCCGCAAACCCTCCGAAGACGACGGAGTGGATGGCGCCGAGCCTTGCGCAGGCAAGCATGGAGAACATGGCTTCCGGCACCATCGGCATGTAGATGATGACCCGGTCGCCTTTCCCGACGCCGTGATTGCGAAGCACGGCGGCAATCGCCTGCACCTCGTCCAGCATCTGTTGAT
>JAEWKX010000349.1 GCA_023393575.1 Pseudomonadota bacterium | reverse complement strand
GATGTGCACCGGGTTTTCCATCGTCCGGATCTTCAGGCCGGCAAGATCTTCCGGCTTCTCGAACGGCTGGCGGTTGTTGGTGATGTGACGGAAGCCCTGCTCGCGCCAGGCGCGCGCGATCAACTGCCGGTCCGCGAACTTCGAGAGGATATCCTGCCCGATCGGGCCGTCGAGGACGGCGCGCGCATGGCCGAGGTCGCGGAACAGGAACGGAATGTCCGTCACGCCGATTTCCGGGACGAAGTTCGACAGGGCACCCGAGGAGACGACGACGGCCTGGACGCCGGTGCCGAGCTGAAGGCCTTCGATCACCTCGCGCTCGCCACCCTGGGCGGAAGAGGGGAAGTGCGTGAAGGTGAAGCGACCGCCGCTGGTCTCCGTCACATACTTGTCCCAGCCATCGGCGGCAGCGCCGTAATGCGATTCCCGCGCCAGCGCATAGGCGATCTTTACTTCGGTGCTCTGGGCAAAGGCGCCCCCGGTCCAGAGACCGGATGCCGCCAGACCCAGGGCGGCAACGCGTCCGATGAGCATGTTCATGAATGTTTCCTCCTTATACGAGACCTAGCAGGTGCGAGGTTTCCGTCCGTCCATCTGTGAAAACCATAGCAGGGTCAAGCTGTCGGACAACCGGAGAGGTACCCTTCATCGGCCGGTGCAGAAATATTTTTAGCGTGGGTGGAATAGGAGCGGGCCGCACGACGTATATCAGGTCATGAACTCAGGCAGAGATCCCTTCGATGTGATAGGCCAGCTGGCAGCGCTCCGGCGCTACGCTCGCCCGCGACGGCGATGACGCGGAGGACCTCGTGCACGACGCGCTGGTTCGGGCTTACGAGAGAAAGCAGACATTCCGGACGGGCGGCAACCTGAAGAACTGGCTGCTTTCGATTGTCCACAACACTTATATAGACCGGCTTCGGCAATCCCGGTCGCAGCGCCGGAAAGCGGCTGCGGCGGCCGATCTTGCGGAGGCCGACGATTCCTCCAATCCGGAACATGCGGTGCGGCTCCGGCAGTTGCGGGGCGCCTTTTTCCGTCTGCCGGATGAGCAACGGGATGCGCTTCATCTCGTGGCGATCGAAGGGCTGTCCTATCAGGAGGCGGCCGAGGCGCTTGGCATACCAATCGGAACGCTGATGTCGCGAATTTCGCGTGCGAGAGAAAAACTGCGGGCTCTCGAGCAGGATCCGGCAGACTTGCGGCGGAACTCCCATCTCAAGGTCATCGGAGGCGGTAAAGATGAAAATGACTGATCCGATCGTTCCCGGAGACTTTGACGCTTATGTCGACGACCAGCTCGATGTCGGCCGGCGTATCGAGGTCGAGGCCCACCTTTCCGAGCACCCCGAGGCCGCCGCTCGCGTGATGGCCGATCTTCGCGTGAGGGGTGAACTGCGGCTGGCGCTTGCGCGCAACGATATCCATGTGCGGACCGAAACCCGCGAGGCTGCGCGCCGCCTCCAGGGCGCCCTTTCCAACCGGCGGCTCTTCAGGGCGATCCAGCGAATGGCGGCTGCCGTGACGCTCGTGGCACTGGGCTGGGCGGCCAATGCCTATCTCGGGCCATTCTCGCCACGCCAGGTCGCGGCCTCGGTCCCCGCACCCGCTTTTGTCGAGGAAGCCGTCCGCGCTCACAGCACTGCAATGCTGCGGGAGCAGATCTCCACCGGCCATACGGAAAGGGGATTCGATCCAGCAGAGGTTCGGGCGGCCACCGGCATCGTGATGCCGGAACTTCCGCAGGACTGGGAAGTGACGGATGTGCAGATCTTCCCGTCCGCGTTCGGGCCCAGCGTCGAGATGGCCATCCTCCGCGACGATCAAAGCCGGCTGTCGCTTTTTGCCGTCAGGCCGGGCCGCTTCTCCGTCCAGCCGGTCACGATCGCGCGCATCGATGGAACGGAAGCATCCTACTGGCAAGCGGGAGAGGTTGCCTATGCGCTGGTCGCGAACGGCGGCGATTCCGATATTCAACGGCAGGCGGAACAGCTTGCCAGAAACCTTTACTAACCCGAGGAGAAACGCATGAACACCATCCCGCCCCGCTTCGGCTATCAGGCGGCACAGTCGCAGGCCCTGTTCGACGAGGGGCTGCGCCAGCACATGCTGCGCGTCTACAACTACATGGGCCTCGGGCTCGTCGTCACCGGCATCGTCGCCTTCATCGTCGGCAACACCCCGGCGCTCTACGTGCCGATCTTCCAGTCGCCGCTCAAGTGGGTGGTGATGCTGGCGCCGCTCGCCTTCGTCTTCTTCTTCTCGATCCGCATCCAGACGATGTCGGCATCGACTGCGCAGATGACCTTCTGGGCTTTCTGCGCCGTCATGGGCCTGTCGCTCGCCTCGGTCTTCCTCGTCTTCACCGGCGCGAGCATCGCCCGCACCTTCTTCATTGCCGCCACGATGTTCGGGGCCACGAGCCTCTATGGTTACGTCACCAAACGTGACCTGTCGAAGTTCGGCTCCTTCCTGGTCATGGGCCTGATCGGCGTCGTCATCGCATCCGTCGTGAACATCTTCCTCGGGTCGAGCGCGCTGCAGTTCGCCATCTCGGTGATCGGGATTGTCGTGTTCGTCGGCCTGACGGCCTGGGACACGCAGAACATCAAGGAACAGTACGCGGAAAACGTCGACCAGGAAGCGCAGCAGAAGATCGCCGTCTTCGGCGCGCTGTCGCTCTACCTGAACTTCGTCAACATCTTCCAGCTGCTGCTCAACTTCACCGGCGAACGCGAAGGCTGATCGATCCGGAGAAGAGATTGAAGACGGCGCGGCGCGCCCGCGCCGTCTTTGCGTTCGGCAGCCGGTAACGATGCGGCCTCTGCCTTATTTCCATCGTCTCCACCCGGTCTATAGTGCGGCTCTTCTAACCTGTCCGAGAGGGAGCCTGAATGACGCAGAAGAAGGTGCTGGTGGTTGGCGGAGCCGGCTATATCGGCTCTCATACATGCCTCGTGCTCGCGGAACGCGGCTTTCAGCCGATCGTCTTCGACAACCTTTCGAACGGGCATGCCGAATTCGTGAGGTGGGGGCCGTTGGAAAAGGGCGACATCCGCGACCGGCAACGGCTGGACGAGGTGTTCGCGAAGCATCAGCCTGATGCCGTTCTTCATTTTGCAGCACTGATCGAGGTTGGCGAGTCCGTCAAGGATCCGGCGGCGTTCTACGACAACAACGTCATCGGAGCGCTAACGCTGCTCGGCGCTGCACTTTCGGCCGGTGTCGGCGCGTTCGTGTTTTCATCCACCTGCGCCACCTATGGGCTTCCTGAGCAGGTGCCGATGGACGAAACCCACCGGCAGGCGCCCATCAACCCCTACGGGCGCACCAAGTGGATCATCGAGCAGGCGCTGAAGGACTATGGTCGCTACAAGGGCCTGCGCTCGGTCATGCTGCGCTACTTCAATGCCGCCGGCGCAGATCCGCAGGGGCGGATCGGGGAATGGCACACGCCGGAGACGCACGCGGTCCCGCTCGCCATCGAGGCGGCCCTTGGCCGTCGGGATGGTTTCAAGGTGTTCGGCAACGACTACGAGACGCGGGACGGCACCTGTGTCCGCGACTACATCCATGTTCTCGATCTTGCGGACGCGCATGTTCGCGCAGTGGATTATCTTCTGGCCGGAGGAGATACCGTCGAACTGAACCTGGGAACCGGGGCGGGGACCACGGTCAAGGAACTGCTCGAGGCCATCTCCGAAGTGGCAGGGCGACCATTTCCCGTCGAGTATGTCGGACGGCGGGATGGCGATTCCACTTCTCTCGTCGCCGATAACGACAAGGCGCGCGACGTGCTGGGCTGGCAGCCGCGATACAGCCTCCACGACATCATCCAATCTGCCTGGAACTGGCATAGCCGTACCAATCAGGGCGGCGGCTGAAATAAATGTTAACGATCCGTTATGCGCCACGTTTGGATCATTCTGCCATCACAATCGTTCTCTCCAATTGAAATCGCATGTGCTCTCCCGGGGCGCGTGCGGGGCGTTCCAGAAGGAGACTACAGATGAAGAAGATTATTGCGTCCGTTCTTTCGGCTACCCTGGTCTCGGCGGGCGCGTCGGCGGCGCTGGCGGCCGATGCCGTGCGTTACGACGAGCCGGCGCCCGCATATGAGACGGACGCCCGCAACGGTGTGAAGATCGGCTATCTCACCTGCGATATCGGTGGCGGTGTCGGATATGTCCTGGGCTCGGCCAAGGAGGTGAGTTGCGTCTTCACCTCCACGGACGGCGAGAGCCGGGATGCCTATACCGGAGCCATCCGCAAGATGGGCATCGACCTGGGCTTCACCACGCGGGGCAAGATGGTATGGGCCGTCTTCGCGCCTACGGCAGGCT
>JAEWKX010000297.1 GCA_023393575.1 Pseudomonadota bacterium | reverse complement strand
CAACTTCAGGCTTCACGACGGTCTTCGACTGCCTGCGCATGGGATCGGACGAAGACGGCGGCTTCGAGAAAGGCGAGATGCGCAACCTCGCGGACGCCATCCAGGCAGCCCAGAGGGATGGCCGACTGCGCGCGGAGCATCTCTTCCACCTGCGCTGCGAGGTGTCCTCCGACAATGTTCTGGAGCACTTTTCCGACTTCGAGCAGGACCCCTACGTCCGCCTCGTCTCCCTGATGGATCACGCCCCCGGCCAGCGGCAGTTCCAGTCGATGGACCAGTACGTTCTCTACTACAAGGAGAAACGCGGGCTGAGCGACGAGGCCTTCGGGCATTTCGTGGCCCGCCGCCAGTCGGCCTCGGCCAAGTACTCGGCCATTCATCGCGACGAACTCGCACGCATCTGCGCTGAACGCGGCATCACGGTCGCCAGCCATGACGATGCGACGCTGGACCATGTGGACGAGGCCATCGGGCACGGCGTTCGCCTGGCGGAATTCCCGACCAGCTTCGACGCGGCGGAGGCCTCCCACAGGGCTGGCATGAGCGTGCTGATGGGCGCGCCGAACATCGTTCGCGGCAAATCCCATTCCGGCAATATCGCGGCGCGCGAACTCGCGGAGCGCGGCGTGCTTGATGTCCTCTCCTCCGATTACGTGCCGCTCAGCCTGCTGCACGCCCCATTCGTGCTCGCCGACGATCTGGACGGCATTTCGCTGCCGAAGGCGATCGCCATGGTTACCTCCACACCCGCGCGCACCGTCGGGCTCGACGACCGCGGGAGGATCGCCTCGGGGCTGCGTGCCGATCTCGTGCGCGTCAAGCGGGACCAGGGTGTCCCGGTTGCGCGTGCGACATGGCGGGAAGGACGGCGGGTGGCATGATGGACCAGGCCGCGACAGCCGCGCACCGCAGCATGGGCCGCCTGGTGGTGGTTGTCGGCCCAAGCGGTGCGGGCAAGGACACATTGATAGGCTATGCCGCTCGCCGGCTGGCGGGCTCGCCCGATCTGGTCTTCGTCCGACGCGTTATCACCCGCGACGGTGATGCGGGCGGAGAGGACCACGATGCGGTTAGCAAAGAAACGTTCGAAGATATGGCCCAGGCAGGCAGCTTTGCCATCTCCTGGAACGCCCACGGCCTCCGCTACGGAATCCCCGCCGAGACGCCGGGACACATCGCCGCCGGCCGTCTGGCAATCGCGAACGGCTCGCGCTCCGCACTGCCGCATTTCAGGACGGCGTTTCCATCGATGGTGGTGGTCAACATCACGGCCGGACCAGAAGTGCTCGCAGCGAGACTGGAAGCCCGCGGGCGGGAGACACGGGAGGAAATTCTCCGGCGGCTGCAACGCGCCCCTCCGGCCATTTCCGGCGATTTCGAGGTCGTGACGATCGACAACAGCGGCTCGCTGGACGAGGCCGGCGAGGCGATGGTCGCTGTGCTGAAGCGATACCTTCCTGTTTCCGCAGGCCGGTAATGGTCAGTGCGCTTCATCCCAGTTGGCGGCGGCGCGCGCATCGACCTTCAGCGGAACCTTCATGGCTATCGCCGGCATCGCCGCCTGCTCCATCGTCGCGATGATCACCGGTACCGTCCTGTCAATCTCACCGTCCTCGACCTCGAAGATCAGTTCGTCATGCACCTGCAGGAGCATGCGCGCAGAGAGCTCCGCAGCCTGAAGCGCCGGTTCCATCCTCGCCATTGCGCGGCGGATGATATCGGCCGCCGATCCCTGGATCGGCGCGTTGATCGCCGCGCGTTCGTTGAAGGAGCGCACCTGCGGGTTCGAGGAGCGTATCTCCGGATAATGGGCTCGGCGGCCAAAGATGGTCTCGACATAGCCATGCTCGCGCGCAAACTCTTTCGTGCTGTCCATGTAGTCGCGGATGCCGGGGAAGCGTTCGAAATACTTCTTGATATACTCGCCCGCCTCCGACCGCTCGATGGAGAGCTGATTGGCGAGGCCGAAGGCCGAGATGCCGTAGATGATGCCGAAGTTGATCGCCTTGGCCCGGCGGCGAATCTCGCTCGGCATGCCCTCCACCGGCACGCCGAACATCTCCGAGGCCGTCATGGCATGGATGTCTATGCCGTCGGCGAAGGCCTGGCGCAACTGCGGTATATCGGCGACATGGGCGAGCACCCGCAGCTCGATCTGGCTGTAGTCGGCCGAGACGAGTTTATTGCCGGGCGTGGAGATGAAGGCGGTGCGAATCTTGCGGCCTTCGGTGGTACGGATCGGGATATTCTGCAGGTTCGGCTCGACCGAGGAAAGACGGCCGGTGGTGGTCGATGCCAGGGAATAGGAGGTGTGCACCCGCCGGGTCTGCGGGTGAATATATCCCGGCAATGCATCCGTATAGGTCGATTTCAGCTTCGTCAGTTGCCGCCAGTCGACGATCTTGCGCGGGAATTCGTGTCCTGACGCGGCCAGATCCTCCAGCACCTGAGCCGATGTCGACCACTGGCCCGTCTTGGTCTTTGCCCCGCCCGGCAGGCCCATCTTGCCGAACAGGATATCGCCGAGCTGCTTGGGGGAGCCGATCGTGAAGCGCTCGCCGGCGATCCGGTAGATCTCATCCTCGATCGCCGCTGCCTTCTGCGCCAGTTCACCCGAAAGCCGCGAGAGAATCTGCCGATCCACCGTGATGCCGCGCTCCTCCATGCGGGCAAGCGTCGAGACCATCGGCCGCTCGAGCCGTTCATAGACCCGCGCCAGACGGTCAGCCGTCAGCCGCGGCTTCAGGACCATGGCGAGCCTGAGGGCGAGATCGGCCTTTTCGGCGGCATAGGCGGTGGCGCGGGCGATTTCCACCATGTCGAAGCTCACACCCGACTTGCCGGTCCCGGCCACCTCCTTGAAGGAGGCCGGCATATGATTGAGCCAGCGGTCGGACAGCGAGTCGAGGCCGTGACCGCCCTTACCCGCCTCCAGCACGTAGGACATCAGCATCACGTCGTCATAGGCAGTGATTTCGATCTCGTACCGCTTGAGGAGCAGATAGGCATATTTGAGGTTATGCCCGACCTTCAGGACCGAAGTCTCCTCCAACAACGGCTTCAACCGTCCCAGGACTTCCCCCGCCGTCAGCTGGTTGTCCGCCCGTCCGTTGCCAAGCAGGTCGTCGCTGCCAGTCTTGTGCCCGAGCGGAACGTAGGCGGCGCGGACATCGAGGCCGGAAGGATTGTGCGTGTTGTCCGCAAGCGCGAGCGAAATACCGACGATCTCCGACAGCATGGGATCGATGGAGGTCCCCTCGGCCTCGAACGCGACGATGCCCGTTTCCCGCGCCGCGCGAATCCAGTCGTCGAGGTCCTCGACATCGTCGATGGTCACGTAACAGCTCTTGTCGATCCTGGCG
>JAEWKX010000294.1 GCA_023393575.1 Pseudomonadota bacterium | reverse complement strand
ATCGAGAGCCTGGCATCCGCGACGTCGTGCTTCGATCAGAAGCTCCGTGTTCAGCGGGAAGTAGACGATCTCGGCTACCCACAATGACCGGTGCAAGAAAGCCGCCGGCAGGGGCAGTCCGGGATATTTCTCCATTCCCGTGGGGGTGGCATGGATCACGCCGGACGCGGCGGCCATCGCGGCTTCCAGATCGCGGACCACCTCGACCTCAGCTGAAGGGAAGTAGCTGCGCATGCTGTCGGATAGACCAGCGGCACGGGCCTCGTCGGAATCAAAGAGGACCAGCCTTTCGGCTCCAGAGTGGAGGATGGCGAAAGCGGTGGCCGCACCTGCGCCCCCCGCTCCAAGCTGGACGACGGAACGGAGATCAGCTTCGGGCAGACCTCGCCGGAAGCTTTCCGCAAAGCCCCACCAGTCGGTATTGTAGCCATGTCGTCGTCCGCCGCGAAGGACGATGGTATTGACGGCACGCAGAGCTGCCGCTTCGGCTGACAGCGTGTCGACGAACTCCACGACGTCCTGCTTAAAGGGATGGGTGACGTTGAGGCCGCCGAATCCCTGCGCCTCCGCCTGGATGATCAGATCGGCAAGACTCGGTGAACCGGCACCCAACCGGTCGAGATCGAGCAACTCATACCGGTAGTCCAATCCCTGAGCCCGGCCCTCCGTCATGTGCATCGCCGGAGTCAATGATGCCTGGATGCCTTTGCCGATGAGCCCAGCCTTGAAGACCGGTGTTGGACTTGCCGCCATCCTGTTTCCTCGCCGTGAAAGCGCACATCAAGTGTCCCGCTGTCACGATACTCCTCCAGTACCGATGTATTTGAGTTAATGTACTAACTAGTTCGTGTCAATTGTTGATCCATTGAAAGCGCGCCCCAAGGTCAATATGACTAGGAACCAAAGCAGACCGGAAGGCGGCCGACGGATGGCGGATGTGGACGTAACGAAAGGCGAGCGGGAAGGCCGCAAGAACGATCCTGGGAAGACGAGGGAAGATATTCTCCGCGTCGCGACGGAGGAGTTTTCCGCCTATGGCCTTTCAGGCGGTAGGGTCGACGCCATCGCCGAAAAAACCCGCACGTCCAAGCGGATGATCTACTACTATTTCGGGAGCAAGGAGGGATTGTATCTGGCGGTCCTGGAAAAGGCCTATCGGAAGATACGCTCGCTGGAAGCCGATCTGGAGCTTGCCGGCATGCCTCCTGTCGAGGCTTTGCGGACGCTGATCGCCAGTACGTTTGATCACGATGAAAACAATCCCGACTTCGTCCGGCTGGTCAGCATCGAGAACATCCATCACGCCAATCACATGAAGCGCTCGTCCGAGATAGGCGAACTCAACATCTCCATCGTCAAGACGATCGGAGACATCCTGGAAAGAGGTCGAAAAGAAGGGGTATTCAGACGGGAAATCGATGCGGTCGACCTCCACATGCTCATCAGTGCGTTCTGCTTCTTTCGGGTCTCGAACCGATATACATTCGGAACGATCTTCCACCGCGACCTGTCATCGCCTGATCTCTACGATCGGCACAAGCAGATGATCTCCGATGCGGTCATCGCCTACGTGATGCGGGCACCGCAGACGCGGCTGCGCGACTGACTGCCGCGCAACCGGATCGGATGCTCAGCCAGCAACCATGTGGGGCAGCCATAGCGAGACCGCGGGAAATGCGACCAGCAGCGCCAGCCGGACCAGTTCGCCGAGGAAGAACGGAAATACGCCCTTGAATGTTTGTCCCATGGGAACGTCCTTCGCCAAGGAATTGATGACGAACACGTTCATGCCGACGGGGGGCGTGATCAGCCCGAGCTCGACAACGATCAGCGCAAGTATGCCGAACCAGATCTTAACGTCTTCCGGATCCATGCCGAAGTCGAGTTCGCTCACCACCGGCCAAAAGAAGGGCATGACCAAAAGGATCATGGACATGGAGTCCATCAGGCAGCCCAGCAGGATCAGGGCCAGGAGCAGAAGGACGAGGATCACCATCGGCGAGAGACCGGAATTGACCATCATTTCCGCCGCAGCCTGCGGGACTCCGCCACGAGACATGAAGATCTTCAAGAGCTCGGCACCGAACAGGATCAGGTAGATCATCCCCGACGTCTTGGCGGTTTCGAGCAACGCCCAGCGGTAGTCCTTGAGACGTACTCCGCGCCGCAACGAACCATAGACGGCGACAAGCGCCACTCCGACCGCCGCCGCCGGAGTCGGGTTGTAGAGCCCGACGTAGATCCCGCCGATGACGATGATGAAGATGCCGAGTACCGGAACGACACCAAAGGTTGCGGAGAGCCATTCTGCCCGGGAAATCCTGTCCCCGGCGGGGCCCGCATCCGGAACGATGCGGACATAGATGGCAATCACCACGATGAAGATCGCAACGGCGATGAGGCCCGGCAGGAGAGCGGCGGCGAACATCGAGACGACATTCGCTTCCACGATGATGGCGTAGACGACAAGAACGACCGACGGCGGGATCAGTATCCCGAGAAGTCCGCCGGCTGCCAGCGTCCCGGTAGCCAAGGCTCCGGAATAACGATATCGCCGCAGTTCAGGGAGCGCGACCTGGCCCATGGTGGTCGCGGTGGCAAGCGAGGAGCCACAGACGGCGCCGAAGCCTGCGCAGGCGGCAATCGCGGACATTGCAACACCGCCACGCATACGCCCGAACCAGGCGTTCGCTGCCCGAAACAGATCCTGTGAAAGCCCGGCGCGGGTGGCGATGTATCCCATCAGTACGAACATCGGGATAACCGACATGTCGTATTTGGAAAACTGACTGAAGCCGAGGGTCTTCAACTGATTGAGGAAGACGGCATGGCCATTGAGGGCGATGGTGCCGACCGCACCGACCACGATCATGGCATAGGCGATCGGAACCCGGATGCCGATGAGCAAGACGAGGGCTGCGAGCCCTACAAGCCCTAAAAAAAGACTCTGGTCCATCAGTGAGACACATTTCTGCTGGGGTTGGCGATCTCCTCGAAGCTTTCGAGCAACGTCATCACTGCCGCAACAGCGACGAGAGCAAGCGATATGACGATCGGAATGAAGGCATAGCCGATCGGAATCTGCAGGATTGCCGTCTGGTAATCGTAGGAGAACTGATCCTGCGCGCCGATCCAGGTACGCCATGCCATGACGATCGCAAAGACAAGAGCGATGACCGCCCCCAAAAACACTAACATTGCTTTGGTTCGGCGTCCGAGGCCCGAGGTGAAGATATCTGCGGTGACGTTCGCATCGGTGATCTGGCAGTAGGGCAAGAAGGCGAAGACCCCGACAGCGACCCCGAGTTCGGTCAGTTCAAAGTCGCCCGGCAGGGGGCGGCCGAAGGCGCCGGTGATGACGCTGGTCGTCTGGATCGCCACGACCAGCAGGATCACGATCCCACCGAAAAGCGCCCATGCCTCGATAAGGCGGTAGGTGAGGCCTTTCAGCCCCACCCCCCGCTCGGTTCCGCTTGCTGAACCCATGGTCCTACTTCGCCTGATTGGCCGCGACGAGCTCGCGAGCCCGGGTTACGAGCGCTGCACCATCGATCCCCTTGCCGCCGACCTCCTCGACCCACCGGTCGATAACCGGCTCGAGGGTCGTCTTGAAGACTTCCGTCTCCTCCGGCGTCAACTGGATGTGCTTGTTTCCGGCATCGGTCGCGACCTTGATGCCTCCGTCATCGATCTTCCGCCAGATGTCTGCAGCCTTTGCCAGCCACTCCTCATTGGAGTTGTCGAGGAAGGCCTTCTGGACGTCCTCCGGAAGCGAGTTCCACTTGTCGAGGTTCATGGCGACCTGGAAGATCGTCGTGCCGAAGCGGGTCATCTGGTGACCTTCGATCTGGTACTCCGTCTGATCCTGCAGCTTCAGCGCGGGGATGATCTCCCACGGGATCAGCGCGCCGTCGACCACGCCCTTGGAAAAGGCCTGCGGGATATCCGGAACCGGCATGGCGGCTGGCGCGGCGCCCAGCGCCTCGATGACCCATGCGCCTGTGCGGGTGGGGATGCGCATCTTCTTACCCGCCAGATCGGCCGGCTTGCGCACCTCGTCCTTAACCATCTGGATGGCCTGGCCGGCATGGCTATGAAGGAACATGACCTTCACGCCCTTGTATTCTTCCGCCAGATGCTCGTCGAACATGGCGCGGATCGCCAGATTGGTCGCCTTGATGTCGTTGGTATGGATGAAGGGAAGTTCGAACGCTTCCGTGCGCGGGAAGAGGCCCGGCGTATAACCGTTCACCGTCCAGATGAGATCGACGACGCCGTCGCGGACCTGACTGATCAGTTCCGGCGGCGCGCCGCCCAGGGACATGGAAGGATAGATCTCGATCTTGACCTTGCCGCCGCTTGCGTCCTCGATGCTCTTTGCCCAAGGCTCGAGCATCTGCGTCTGCGCCGGCGATTTGGGGCCGAGGAAGTGGTGGAGCTTGAGCGTGAATTCCTGAGCCAGCGCCGAAGCGCTGAGTGCCGTGGTTGCCAGGCCGGCGAGTAGCAGTGTCTTGAACGTCTTCATTGGCATTTCCTCCCTTTTTAGCCTTTGAATGTTCGTCGGGGGCGATTTGGTTCTAGGCCACCCGTATGTCGAGCAATGCGGTGCGTCTTCTCTCCGTCACCTCCACGATGGCTGCGTTCAATGCAGCGGGCAAGTCGGCGCGATCCACGACCTTGCGTCCCCATGCGTTGCTTGCTTCGGCAATCTTGCTGAAATCAGGGCTGGGCGACAGCCCGGTCAGTGGCATTCGGTTTGCCCTGGCCGCGAAGCCGTCAGGATACAGCATCGTCACCGATTGGCGCACTGCGCCCCATTCCGCGTTGTTGAGGATCATGATCAGCACCGGGATGTCGTAGGCTTCCATGATCTGATGACAGGCAACCGGATTGGCGAACATGTAGGAGCCGTCGCCGAGCGTCGTGACGACAAGCCGGTCCGGCCGCGCAAGCTTCATTCCCATGGCGCAGGGAAGGGACCAGCCCAGGCCGCCGGAATGGGGTTCCTGATACCAGGCCTGCGCGTGATCAAGGGTCATGGGCGACAAGGGGCAGCCAAGCTCCGACAGGATGGTGGCCTCGTATCCCTTCAGCGCTTCGGACAGGTGCCATGCGACGTAGGCCTTGCTCATCAGTAGCCCCTGCTCCTCACGAGCCTCCGCCACTTCCTTGTCCCGCCGGGCTAAAAGAGCCGGCCTGAGCATCGCTCCTCTTGTCGTACGGTTCGAAGAACCCGGATCGGCCAAGCCGTCCATCGCTGCGGCGAGGGAGACGATCCCGGCTGCCGTCTCGGTTGCTATCGATAGGTCGGAGCGGAAATTTCGTACGGGAAACCGGCTGAAAAGCGGGTTGGGGCCAAGCTGGATGACCTTGGCATCCGATCGCGGCGCATGGATCTCCGGCATCCACGGCGCCAGTGCGTCTATCACGAGAACGACGTCGGCCTCGGCAAGCCACGGCGCCGGATCACCTCCCGCCCACATGGGATGGTTCGTCGGGATGCCAATCTGCGTCGCCCAGTAGTGGACAACAGGAATCGAGTAGCGATCCGCCATATCCGCAAGTGCGCGAAAACCTTCCACGTCACCCGCGCCACGTTGCACGAAGATGACGGGATTTCTTGCCGCCAGAAGCCATGCGGCGGCTGTCTGGATGTCGCTCGCGGGGGCTCGCGCATGCGCGGGCGCCATCAGGGGTTGGTCGGGAATGCCGCCGGTTTCGATCGTCTCGCTCAGCACCTCGCGTGGAAGGCTGACATAGATCGGACCTTTCGGGGTCGAGTTCGCGATCGCGTGGCCGCGATCGATCACGTCGGAAATCTGCTCGGGGAATCGCAGTTCGTAGTCCCATTTCACCGCCTCGCGGACAAGGGCAGTCTGATCGCGCATCTCCTGACCCCATCCGATGGGGACCGTGCGCGCGCCGAGGCGGCCTTTTTCCAGCGTCGGCGTTCTGCCGGACATGAGCAGGATCGGCACGTGATCGGTGGCGGCGTTGATCGCGCCGATCGCCCCGTTGGCGAGGCCGACATTGGTGTGAAGGATGACAGCCTGCGCCTTTCCGGTCATGAAGTAGTAGCCGTGAGCCATGCCCAAGGCAGCATGCTCGTGGGGAATGGTCATGGCCTGTGGAAGATCGATTCCCGATGCGGCGGCCTCCGCCAAACCCTCGATGATCGGCGGAAAGTCTGTCCCG
Source organism: Pseudomonadota bacterium (assembly GCA_023393575.1). GTDB lineage: Bacteria > Pseudomonadota > Alphaproteobacteria > Rhizobiales > Rhizobiaceae > Neorhizobium. Next base: position 9,676 of record JAEWKX010000294.1, on the reverse strand, counting down.
GAATTCGCAAAAACGTAATCCACGCCAAGCGTCTTCAGGCGGCTGAAGATGATGCTTCCCGCGGTTACCGTAGTGTGTTTGCTATTCGCGGTATCCACTACAGCTTCCTAATCTTGCGTAGCATTTCAAATAATGAAATAGTGATTTCATATATCATGTCATTTGCGCAGCCGTGTCAAGCGGATGGCGCCGTGCCGCTACTCACGTATAGGATCGCGATGCCGACGCCACTCAACAATTCGATTGTCAAAGCCGTGGCGATTCTGGACCTCTTCGATGACAAGCGTCAGGAGCTTGCCGCCCGCGACGTCGCTGAACTGGAAGGGCTGAACAGCATCACGGCACACCGGTTTCTCAAAACGCTGACGGAGACCGGACTCTTGTATTCCCCGCGAAAGGGCAGGTACCGGCTCGGCGGCAAGCTGATCGATTACGGAGAACGGGCCAAGAGTTTTAGCCGTCTGGCCGCGCAGATCCAGCCCTTCCTCAACGAACTTGCTGCAATGACCAAGGAGGGGGCGATGGCGACCACGTTTGACGGCTCGTTCATCACCTGTATCGCTGCGGCACATTCCGACCAGACATTCAGCTTCAACGCTCGCGTCGGCGCGCGCATGGAGGCTTACGCGACCGCCAACGGCAAGCTGTGGCTTGCAATGGCAGATCCGATTATGCTCGACAGCTATTTCGCCGCAAATGTGATGTTGCCGCTCTCCGCCGATACGGTCATAGAGGAAGGCGTGCTACGGCAGGAGATCGGCCGTATCCGTCGCGACGGGTACGCGACCAACCGCGGCGAGCGCGAGACCGGATTGTCCGCCATTGCCGTTCCTGTCACCACACGGGCCGACAACATGGTTGCAGGAATGTCCGTCTTCGGGCCTTCGGCTCGCTTTGCCGGTGATCGATGGGAAACCCTTCTCACCTTGCTTCAGGCGACGGCTGCCAAAATACGAGATATTCTCTAGTGCAAACCATGTCGGCCGCTTGTCGATACTGGACCGACGCGCGCCTATCTCTGCGAAGGTGTTCAGGGTTGTATTGACAGTAACTGTATACAGAATCTACGCTTCGGTTTGTCTGAGAATGGCAATCAGGCGTGAAGGCCGGCGGGGGGCAGCAGCAAGGGAGACCAGCCATCTTGGCGAGAGGGAGAGCATAGCTTGGTGCGCACCGACAGTCTCTAGACGTTCATTGAAGACCGGGAGTTTTGCGTGACGTGTATACACCGTAGGCAAGCAGCCCGAGTGGGATACGTATTCGTAGTCAGGAGTTGCGTGGTGGATGCGGAGTGCAGCAGCGAGCCGAATCTGCGCTTATCGTCCGCAAGGTAGCCAAGAGTTCTTTAGGAGGAGGAGAAGGCATGCTCAGCAGAAGGATTTTCATTGCAGCAGCCGGCGTCGCACTTGGCGCGCTGGGGACACTGCCCGCATACGCCCAGGAAGCCGTGAAGATCGGCTTGATCCTGCCGATGACCGGTCCGTTCGCATCAACGGGACGCCAGGTGGAAGCCGGAGTGAAAGCCTATATGGCAATCAACGGCGATACCGCCGGCGGGAAGAAGATCGAGGTCGTGTTGCGGGATGACGCCGGTACGGCGGACCAGACACGCAGGATAGCCCAGGAACTGGTCGTCAACGATGGGGTCAGCATGCTGATGGGTTTCGGCCTGACTCCGCTTGCTATGTCGGTTGCTCCGGTCCTTAATCAGGCGAAGATCCCCGCGATTGTCACGTCTGCCACCACGTCGGCGATCATGAAGCAGTCGGACTATTTTGTCCGTACCAGCATGGGAGGTCCTCAGTCGGCGCTTCCCGTCGCCACCTGGGCCGTTGAGAACGGTTTGAAGCGAGTCGTGACGTTGGTGACGGACTATGGCCCCGGCCATGATATCGAGAAGGGTTTCGTCGACCAGTACAAGAAGGAGGGTGGAGAGATCGTCGAATCCGTCCGCGTTCCTCTGCAGAATCCGGATTTCGCACCGTTCCTGCAGCGTGTCCGCGATGCCAAGCCCGACGCCGTCTTCGTCTTCGTGCCCTCCGGCGTCGGTTCGCTGTTCATGAAGCAGTTTGTCGAGCGCGGGCTGGCCGATGCCGGGATCAAGCTGATTGCCACTGGCGACGTGACGGACGACGATCTCCTGAACGGCATTGGCGAGGCAGCGAAGGGTGTGATCACGGGACACTTCTATTCGGCCAATCACGATAGCCCGGAAAACAAGGCATTCGTGGAAGAAGTTCGCAAGTCCAACAACAACATGCGGCCGAATTTCATGTCCGTTGGCGGGTACGACGCCATGCATCTCGCTTACATGGCACTCGAAAAGACGGGTGGGGATACCGATGGCACCAAGCTCGTCGAGGCGATGAAGGGTGCCGAGTGGACAAGCCCGCGCGGCCCGATCATGATCGACCCACAGACTCGTGACATCGTGCAGGACATCTATATCCGCGAGGTGAAAGAAGTCGACGGCGAATTGTACAACGAGGAATTCACCAAATACGAGAAGATTCGCGACCCGAACTCGGCGCAGTGACCATCCACATTGCGAGGGCCGCTCCGGCGGCCCTCCTGAACGCGTGAGAGCCAATGCTGACCATCCTGTTCGACGGCATCGCCTATGGCATGCTCCTGTTCATCCTCGCTTGCGGATTGACGATCACTCTCGGCTTGATGAACTTCATCAACCTCGCCCACGGTGCATTTGCGATGACGGGCGGCTATGTGACCGTCGTGATGATGAACAGATACGGGCTGTCCTTCTACTGGTGCCTGCCGGCGGCCTTTATCGTCAGCGCCGCTCTGGGGGCGATCCTGGAGCGGACGCTATACCGTCAGCTCTATCAGGCGAGCCATCTCGACCAGGTCCTGTTCTCCGTCGGGCTTGTGTTCATGGCTGTTGCGGCTGCCGACTATGTCATGGGAGGACAGCAGCAATTGATCCAGCTGCCGCCGGAATTGTCGGGCCGGACCGAAATCCTCGGGATCGGCATCGGCCGGTATCGCATGTTCACGATCGTGGTCTGCGCACTTCTGGCAATAGGGTTGCAGATCATCCTGTCCAAGACCCGCTTCGGGAGCCGGCTGCGTGCAGCCGTCGACGACCGGCGTGTCGCGATGGGGCTCGGCATCAACGTATCGGTTGTCTTCGCGCTCACCTTCGCCTTCGGGTCCGGCCTCGCCGGACTTGGAGGGGCCATGGGAGCGGAGATCCTGGGACTTGATCCGAACTTTCCACTCAAGTTCATGATCTATTTCCTGATCGTCGTGGCAGTCGGCGGGACATCCACCGTAAGCGGGCCGTTTCTCGCCGCGATCTTGCTGGGCATCGCCGACGTTGCGGGCAAATATTACGTGCCGGCGATCGGTCCCTTCGTTATCTACGGCTTGATGATGATGATGCTGATCGTGCGGCCGAATGGCCTGTTCGCCCGAGGGAGTGCACGATGAGCATTGCGATCGAGCAGAGTGAGGCTCTTCGACCGATGCCGGATGACGCAGGTCGGAGCCAGGTGAGACGACGTAGCCGTATCCGTGTTTATGAACTGGTCGTCTGGCTCCTCGCGATAGCCGCCATCTTCGTCCTCCCTTCCAAGATGCTGATCCTGACCGAGATCGCGATACTGGCACTGTTTGCCGTTTCGCTTGATCTCGTGCTTGGCTTTGCCGGCATCGTCTCCCTCGGCCATGCTGCCTTCTTCGGATTCGGCGCCTATGTGGCGGGACTTTTCGCCCGTCACTATTTCGCGGAGCCGGTCACCGGCCTGATCCTGGCCGGCGCTGCAAGCGGTCTCTTGGGGTTCGTCACGAGTTTCCTGGTTCTGCGCGGTTCCGACCTTACCCGTCTGATGACAACGCTCGGGATCGCGCTGATGCTTGCCGAGCTTGCCAATCAGATGGGATGGCTGACGGGTGGGGCAGACGGGTTGAGCGGATTCAGTATGGATCCCATCCTTGGGATGTTCGAGTTCGACCTGTGGGGCCGCAATGGCTACATCTATTGTCTGGCGGTGCTGTTCGTTTCGACGATGATTGCGCGTCGGATCGCATATTCGCCCTTCGGGCTTTCGCTGAAGGCTATCAGGACGAACCCGATGCGCGCGGCAATGGTGGGCGTGCCGGCTCGAAGACGCATTGTCACCATCTATACTGTGGCGGCCGTAATGGCGGGTTTTTCCGGTGCCCTCCTGACCCAGACGACCTCCTTCGTCTCACCGGACGTCCTGGCGTTCCACCGGTCGGCCGACGTCCTGCTGGTGCTGGTGATCGGCGGCACGGGCTATCTCTACGGCGGCATTTTCGGGGCCATCGGCTTTACGCTTCTGCGGGACTGGCTGTCCGTCGTCACGCCGCAATACTGGATGTTCTGGATCGGCCTCCTGCTGATCGTCCTGGTGCTGGTCGGCCGTGAGCGGCTGGCGGGCTGGATGCAGTACCTGCCCGGCCGGCTTGTTCAGTCGCGGGGGCCTCGGTCATGATCGCGTTGGAGACCCAAGGCCTGAAACGCCGCTTCGGCGCCTTCGTCGTCACGAACGACGTGAGCCTGAAGGTGGAAAGGGGAGCGCGGCATGCGTTGATCGGGCCGAACGGTGCGGGCAAGACAACGCTGATCAATCTCCTGACGGGGGTGCTGAAGCCGAGCGTGGGCCGCATCCTGCTTGAAGGAGAGGATATCACCGAACTCCCGGCCCATCGGCGGGTCAAGAGAGGCATCACTCGCACGTTTCAGATCAACCAGTTGTTCAACGAATATACGCCGCTGGAGACGCTCGCTCTGGCCATCGGCGAACGTGACGGGATCGGCGGCAACCTTTTCCGTGACCTTGCCGGCTATAATGATGTCGTGGAGGAGGCGGCCGATCTTCTGTCGCGCTTCGGACTGGGCTCGGTGATGGGCCAGCGCACCGCGACCCTAGCCTACGGGAAGCAACGCCTCCTGGAGATCGCGCTGGCGTTCGCGTCTAAGCCGCGGGTGCTGCTTCTCGATGAACCGGCGGCGGGCGTTCCGGAGGATGAGCGACACGAGGTGCTCAAGATCGTCTCCGATCTTCCGGGCGACGTCACCGTCCTGCTGATCGAGCATGACATGGATCTCGTCTTTTCGTTCGCGAGTTGCATCACGGTTCTGGTCGCCGGCGCAATCTTTGCGGAAGGACCGGTGACCGAGATTGCCAGCGATTCCCGCGTCAAGGCGGTCTATCTGGGAGAGAATGCATGACGCGCCCGCTTCTCGTGATCGACGGCCTGTCGGCGGGTTACGGCGAGGCGGCTGTGCTCTCCGGCATAAGCCTGACGATCGACGAGGGCCGTACGCTCGCCCTGCTGGGGCGCAACGGCACCGGCAAGACCACACTGGTGGACACGATCGCCGGCCTGACAACGCACCATGCCGGTGAGATCCGTCTTCTCGGACAGGACATCGCCCGGCTTCGCGCGGACCGACGAGCGGCCGCCGGAATCGGCTGGGTGCCGCAGGAACGAAACATCTTCAAGTCGCTGACCGTTGAAGAAAACCTGACGGCGATCGCACGGCCCGGACCATGGAGTCTCAAGCGCGTCTTTGCGATGTTCCCGCGGCTGGAGGAGAGACGCCGCAACCTCGGCAACCAGTTGTCCGGCGGCGAGCAACAGATGCTCGCGGTCGGCCGGGCGCTGATGGTCAACCCCAAGCTGCTTCTGCTCGACGAGCCGCTGGAAGGACTGGCGCCCATCATCGTCGACGAATTGCTTGCGGCGCTTCGCCAGATCGTGGAAGGCGAGGGCATCTCGGCTATCATCATCGAGCAGAAGGTACGCAAGATACTGCCTTTATCGAACGATGTCGTCATTCTGGACCGTGGATCTGTCGTCCATCAGGGCAGCAGCGCCGATCTCCTGGCGAATGAGGACGTCATGACGGAATATCTGGCGGTTTCCCGCATCGGCACGTCCGCCTGATCCATCCATAAACTTTTCGTGTGCCTGCGGCTCCGCTGGGCGGTTAACGGAACCATGGCATCACCGTCGGATTACCCACAAAGGCCCATTCCGGCCGACATGGGAGATCTGGACATGCATGCAAATCAGCGCATCCGGTATTATTCGGGGCCGGCCGGCGGCTGGGGTTCGGTGAAGTCTCTGTTCCGCAATGCGCTGCGATCGCGCGTCCGCCTGGTGACCGCCGATGCACTCGTGCGACAGAACAAGCCGAAAGGTTTTGCCTGCGTCAGCTGTGCCTGGGCGAAGCCCGCCAAGCCTCACCCGGCGGAGTTCTGCGAGAACGGCGCCAAGGCGACATTCTGGGAGTTGACGTCGAGGCGGGCGACGCCGGAGTTCTTTTCCGCCCATACCGCCACCGAGCTTCGAACCTGGGACGACCACCACCTCGAAATGACGGGCCGGCTGACCCATCCGCTGCGTTTCAATCACATGTCCGATCGATACGAGCGGGTCGATTGGGACGAGGCATTCCGCGAGATCGGGCGGGAGCTGGAAAAGATCCGGGCTCAAGACCCTAAACAGGTGGTCTTCTATGACTCCGGGCGCGCCTCTCTGGAAGCCTCGTACATGTACCAGCTCCTGGCGCGGCTCTACGGCAACAATAACCTGCCCGACAGCTCGAACATGTGTCATGAGTCCACTTCCGTCGCGCTTCCGGAGAGTATCGGCCAGCCGGTGGGGACGGTTCGGCTGGATGACTTCGAGCATGCCGATGCGATCTTTTTCTTCGGCCAGAATCCGGGGTCCAACAGCCTTCGCATGCTCCATCAGTTGCAGGAGGCATCCAGGCGCGGCTGCTCGATCGTGACCTTCAACCCACTCAGGGAGCGGGGCCTCGAACGCTTCACGAATCCACAGAGCCCCTCGGAGATGCTGACCGGTCATGAGACCAGGATCTCGGAGCGCTATTATCCGGTAAAGGCCGGCGGGGACATCGCCGCGATCGTCGGGATATGCAAGTCGCTGTGAGGCGGCCTCGGGCGATATCCTGGATCATACCTTCCTGTCGCAGCATACACAGGGCTTCGAAGCCTTTCGCGCTTTCGTCGAAGAGCAGTCCTGGGCCGCCATCGAGAAGGAAGCAGGGATCATGCGCTCGGACATGGAGGAGGCCGCGGCGATCTACGCCCGCTCCAACGCCGTAATGGGTATCTATGGCATGGGCCTGACCCAGCACAAGCTCGGCGTCACCACCATTCAGACGCTCGTCAATCTCCTGTTGTTGCGCGGCAATATCGGCAGGCCCGGTGCCGGCATCTGCCCCGTGCGCGGCCATTCCAACGTGCAGGGACAACGCACGGTCGGTATTTCGGAAAAGCCCTCGCTGGTGCCGCTGGACAAGCTTGCGGAGCTTTACGGTTTCGACCCGCCCCGCGAAGAGGGGCTCACGACGGTGGACGCCTGCCGCGCCATCCTGAATGGCGACGTGAAGGGATTCGTGGGCCTGGGCGGCAACTTCCTGCGTGCCGTGCCGGAAACCGGCGCGATGGAGGAATCCTGGCCCCGCATGCGCCTGACCGTGCAGGTGGCGACGAAGCCCAATCGCAGCCATCTCTTCAACGGTGAGGTGGCATATCTTCTTCCCTGCCTAGGAAGGCTGGAACGGGATGAGCAGGCGAGTGGGCCGCAGGTCGTCACCGTCGAGGACTCGACCTCGTGCTTCCACGCCTCTGTCGGCCGCTACCGCCCTGTCAGCGATCATCTCCGGTCGGAGCCGGCGATCGTTGCAGGTATCGCCAGGGCCGCTCTCCGCCGGAACCCGAAGGTGCCGTGGGAGGATTGGGTTGCGGACTATGGAAAGGTCCGGGATGCGATAGAAGCCACCTATCCGAAGCTGTTCAAGGACTTCAATCGCCGTATGTGGACCCCCGGAGGGATGGAGAAGCCGCTCGCGGCGCGGGAACGCAAATGGGAGACGGAGACCGGCAAGGCAAACTTCAAGCTGCCTCAGGCGCTCTCGGCAAGCTTCGATACAGGCAACGACCCCCACGTGCTGCGATTGATCACCCTGCGCAGCAACGACCAGTTCAATACGACGATCTACGGCTATCGTGACCGCTTCCGAGGTATCGAGGGGACACGTGATGTCCTCCTTCTCAATCGACAGGACATGGCCCGGCTGAAGATCGAAGACGGAGCACAGGTGTCGCTTCATACGGAGGCGAGCGACAATGTGCCCCGTACGCTTTCGGGGCTGCGGGCAGTCGAATACGACATTCCGCCGGGCTGCTGCGGCGCCTACTATCCGGAATGCAATGTTCTCATCCCGCTTTGGCAGTATGCGGAGAAGAGCAAGGTGCCGGCGGCGAAGTCGGTGCCCGTTCGCGTGGTCCCCGCCGGAACCGGACTTCAAGCCGCCGAATAGCCGCTGGACCACCGGGCGCTGTTCTTGATACCGATCAATGTCACCAGGCCGACCCCCTCCTAGGGTCCGGCGCGCCGCCTGGGACCGTTGTGCCGGCCATCTGCCGCCTCGGGCGGTTGACGACGTGAAATCGAAAGAAGAGACAAAGATGATTGCCGACCGCATCCGACGCCCCGCCCTTCTGGACAGGATCGTAACCCCCGAACAGGCAGCCGCCCTGATCCGGGACGGCATGATCATCGGCATGAGTGGGTTCACGAGGGCCGGCGATGCAAAGGCGGTTCCGATCGCCATGGCGGCACGGGCAAAAGCCGAACCGTTCAAGATCACGCTGATCACCGGCGCCTCGCTCGGGCATGACGTGGACCGGATGCTGACGGAGGCGAAGGTCCTTGCCCGTCGCATGCCGTTCCAGGCCGACAGGACTCTCCGCGCCGCCATCAATCGCGGTGAAGTGATGTTCATCGATCAGCACCTGTCGGAGACCGTGGAGCACCTGCGGTCCAACCAACTCGGCCCGATCGACTATGCCATCGTCGAGGCGGCCGCCATCACGGAAGACGGGGGACTGGTCCCGTCCACCTCCGTGGGCAACTCCGCAAGCTTTGCGGTGCTTGCAAAGAAGATCATCGTCGAGATCAACCTTAGCCAGCCCGCGGAGCTTGAAGGTCTTCACGATATCTATTTTCCGGGACGGCGGCCGTCGCGGGTTCCGATTCCGGTCGTCACCTGCGACAGCCGCGTCGGCTTTCCCTACGTGCCGATTGACCCGGACAAGATCGCCGCGATCGTCGTCACCGACGAGAAGGACAGCGCCTCCACCATCGAACCGCAGGATGACGACACCGGTGCCATCGCTTCGCACCTCATCCGCTTCTTCGAGACCGAAGTCGAGAAGGGTCGCCTGGACCTGACCTTGCAGCCGCTGCAGGCGGGCATCGGCACGATCGCCAATTCGGTTCTGACGGGGCTGGCCGATGGGCCGTTCCATCACCTGCGCATGTACAGCGAAGTGCTCCAGGACAGCACGTTCGATCTCTTCGACGCCGGCAAGCTTGCCTTCGCGTCGGGCTCCTCGATTACCTTGTCCTCGGCCCGCGCGGAGCGGGTGTTTTCAGATTTCCACAAGTACAAGGAGCATCTCGTGCTCCGCCCCCAGGAGATCAGCAACCATCCGGAGGTCATCCGCCGCCTCGGGGTGATCGGTATCAACACGGCGCTGGAAATCGATATCTACGGCAATGTGAATTCTACCCATGTCAACGGCACGCATATGATGAACGGGATAGGGGGGTCCGGTGACTTTGCCCGCAACGCCTACCTGTCGATCTT
>JAEWKX010000247.1 GCA_023393575.1 Pseudomonadota bacterium | reverse complement strand
GTCTTGACCATGGCGGAAGGGCTCCGATCTCAAACCACCGTGCGGGCGCCGCAGCTTTTCTCCCGGGCATCGCCTTTGGAGTGAGATTTGCTCATCATCGTGATGTCATGAAACCGCGGTTTGTGTTCTTGTCTAAGCCGGGCCTTCATAATCGGCGAAAGAGCATGGAAGAACCTCATGACGATCCACGACGCCTCCGGCTCCCGTCTGGCCGAACTCGCCGCCACTCTTGATGCGCAATTCGAAAAGCTCGACCTTGCAGGGCGCCTGTCGCTGGCGGCCAATCTCGGCCGTGCCGTGTTCACCACCAGCCTCGGCGTGGAGGACCAGGTCATCACCGCCGCCATCGGCCTGGAACGGCTCGATATCGAGGTGGCGACACTGGAGACGGGACGGCTCTTTCCCGAAACGCTGGCGCTGATCGACGAGACGGAGGATCGTTTCGGCATCGCCATCCGCCGCTTTCATCCGGACCGCGCGGATGTGGACGCCTATGCGGCGCAATACGGCCTCAACGGCTTCTACGAGAGCGTCGAAGCGCGCCACGCCTGCTGTCACGTGCGCAAGCTGAAGCCGCTTGCGCGAGCCCTCGACGGTGCGGCCGTCTGGGTGACCGGCCTGCGTCGCAGCCAGTCCGGCAACCGCTCCGCCACTCCTTTCGTCGAGTACGACGCCGACCGCGGCCTCATCAAGGTCAATCCGCTGGCCGACTGGTCGCCGGAGCAGATCGACGCCTATGTCGAGCAACAGGCGGTGCCGACCAATCCGCTCCACAAGCGCGGCTATCCCTCGATCGGCTGCGAGCCCTGCACGCGCGCCATCAAGCCCGGCGAGCCCGAGCGGGCCGGCCGCTGGTGGTGGGAGAATGACGAGAAGCGCGAATGCGGTCTTCACGTTCCGGATGCCGCCGCTCCCTCCCTCAATTCGAGTTCCCTTTGACCGGCGGCTTGCCGCGGTCGCCCTGGAGTTGCTGATGTCCGACGCCCTTCACGCAGCAGAGCCCAAGTCTGCTTCGTCCACCAAGTCCCCCCTCGATCCGCACCTCAAGGCACTGGAGAACGAGGCGATCCATATCTTCCGCGAGGTCGCCGCCGAGTTCGAGCGTCCGGTGATGCTCTATTCGATCGGCAAGGATTCCTCCGTGCTGCTGCATCTGGCGCGCAAGGCGTTCTACCCGGGCCGCGTGCCGTTTCCGCTGCTGCACGTCGATACGACCTGGAAATTCCGGGAGATGATCGAGTTCCGCGACGAGATCGCCCGCAAGTACGATCTCGATCTTGTCGTACACACCAATCCCCGCGGCAAGGCGGAGAATATCACGCCGTTTTCGCATGGCTCGGCCCGCTATACGGACATCATGAAGACGGAAGCGTTGCGCCAGGCGCTGGACGCCGGCGGCTATGACGCGGCCTTCGGCGGTGCCCGCCGCGACGAGGAGGCGAGCCGGGCGAAGGAGCGCATCTATTCCTTCCGCACGCCGGACCATCGCTGGGATCCCCGCAACCAGCGCCCCGAACTGTGGAACGTCTACAACGGCATGGTCCGCAAGGGCGAGAGCGTGCGGGCCTTCCCGCTGTCGAACTGGACCGAGGTCGACATCTGGCGCTACATCCAGGCCGAGGACATCCCGCTCGTGCCGCTCTATTTCGCGGCCGAGCGTCCCTACGTCGACCGCGACGGCATGATGGTCCTTGCCGAGGATCCGCGCCTCGAACTCCTGCCCGGCGAGACGGTCAGGCGCGGCTTCATCCGCTTCCGCACCCTCGGCTGCTTCCCGCTCACCGGCGCCATCCCCTCGCGCGCCACGACCCTCGACGAGGTGATCGCCGAGCTTGAGATCGCCACCGTCTCCGAACGCCAGGGACGCGCCATCGACCGCGACCAGTCCGGCTCGATGGAAAAGAAGAAACGCGAAGGATATTTCTGAGATGACCGCATCCGCCACCGCCGCCTCGGCCGTCGCTCAGCCTGCAGCGGAGGCGCTGTCGCTGTCGCGCGACACGCGCCCCCTGCGGCTCATCACCTGCGGCTCCGTCGATGACGGCAAGTCCACGCTGATCGGCCGGCTGCTCTGGGATACCAAGGCGGTCAAGGAAGACCAGGCGGCGACGCTCAAGCGCGACTCCGGCCAGCAGAACGATCTCGGCCTGCCGGATTTCGCGCTGCTGCTCGACGGGCTCCAGGCGGAGCGCGAGCAGGGCATCACGATCGACGTCGCCTACCGCTATTTCGCGACCGACCGCCGCTCCTTCATCGTCGCCGATACGCCCGGCCACGAGCAATATACCCGCAACATGGCGACCGGTGCCTCGACGGCGGATCTGGCCGTGCTCCTGGTCGATGCCCGCGCCGGCCTGCTGGAGCAGACACGCCGTCATGCGACCATCGCCTCGCTGATGGGCATCCGGCAGTTCGTGCTGGCGGTCAACAAGTTCGATCTCGTCGCCTACGACCGGACCGTGTTCGAGAGGATCTCCCACGAGTTCAAGGAACTGGCGCTGTCGCTCGGCGTCCGGCAGATCACCCCGATCCCTATGTCGGCGCTGAAGGGCGAGAACGTCGTATATCCGGCTGGAGCGGTGATACCCTGGTATGACGGTCCGACGCTGGTCGAGACGCTGGAACTGGCAACCGTCCGCTCCACCCAGGCCGGCGGCTTCCGATTGCCGGTACAGCGCGTCTCGCGCCCCGGCGAAAGCTTCCGCGGCTACCAGGGAACGGTCGCCGGCGGCTCCGTCAAACCGGGCGATTCCGTCATGGTCCTGCCCTCGGGCGTGGTCGCCAACGTCAGGCAGATCGTCACTTTTGATCTCGTGCGCAATGCGGCCGTCGCCGGCGATGCGATCACCCTCGTGCTCGACCGCCAGGTGGATGTGTCGCGCGGAGACATGATCGTCTCGCTGGATGCACAGCCGATGACCGGACTGGAATTCGAGGCGCAGATCGTCGCGCTGCAGCCCGACGGCATAGAGCCCGGCAAGCGCTACTGGCTGAAGAGCGGTTCGAGACGCCAGCGCGTCTCCGTCAGGCCGGTGGCGCAGCTCGATCTCTCCACCGGCTCCTGGCAGCCGCAGGGTGAGCGCCTTGCGATGAACGCCATCGGCAAGGTACGGCTTTCCTTCGACGAGCAGGCGATCTTCGACGCCTACGAGCAGAACCGCTCCACCGGTGCCTTCATCCTGATCGATCCGGATACGCACAATACGATCGCGGGCGGCATGATCACGTCGAAGCGCAGCGGCGGGATAGGCATCCGCTACGAGGGCGAGCGCGTGGTGCTGTCCCTGCCGGCCGACCTTGCGGACCAGATCATGGCAAGCGAACTGTTCAGCAGCCGGCGAGACGAGACCGAGATACGCCGCATGAGCGCCACCCAGGCGGCGGACCTCTTTGCCAACGCGGGCAGCGATATCTGAGATTTACAGCGCGCCGGTCCTTGCGGGCCGGCGCGTCGTGCCCCGTTGGACCAGTTCGTAGCCGAGGTCGATCGGCGCGGACGGCGGAGTTTCGCCGTTCACCACGCGGATCAGCAGGTCGATCGCGCGATAGCCCATCTCGAAGCGCGGCACCCTGACGGTCGTCAGGGGCGGCTGGCTGTAGGCGGCAAAGCCGAGGTCGTTGTAGCCGCAGATGCCGAACTCGGGCACAGCGAGGCCAAGACGCTGCGCCTCGAACAGGACACCCAGCGCAAGGTCGTCGTTCTGGCAGAAGACGCAATCGACATCCGGCGCCTGCCGGCGAAGCCGCTGGAGCAACTGGCAGCCGAGTTGCACGCTGGTCGGCGCATCCTCGGAGACGACGAGCGTCGGGTCCGTCAGCCCGGCCTCCCGCATGGCAAGGCAATAGCCCTCCTGGCGCCGCTCCGAGCGCACGTCGCGGGTTCCCCCCAGAAGACCGATCCGGCGATAGCCGCAGGCGATGAGGTGGCGGACCGCCGAGGCGGCTGCGTTGCAATGGTTGATGCCGACGGCCATGCCGACCGGCGCCAGGTGAAGATCGACGATCTGCACCACCGGGCAGGGAGCCTTGCCGAGCAGTTCCAGCATCCCGTCGCGCTCCTGCAGGCCGGAGAGGAGGATGCCGGCCGGATGCTGCGACAGGAACAGGCGGATCTGCCGGATTTCCTCCCCGGGATCCTGGCGGGAATTGGCATACTGGATGCGCAGGTCTGAGGTGCGGACCCGTTCCTCGATACCGCGCATGATGCCCAGATGCGCGTGACTGGTCAGCGCCGGTGCCAGCACCCCGATCACGCCGCTGTGCCGGCTGGCGAGCGCGCGTGCCGCCAGATCGGGCACGTAGCCCATCTCGTCGATCTTGCTGAGGATCCGCTGTCGCAGGTCTTCCGAGACCTTGTCCGGTTCCCGCAGGGCCCGCGACACGGTGATCGCGCTGATGCCGAGTGCATCAGCGACATCCTGCAGCGTCACTCTCTCCGTCCGGGTGCGACGGTACGGCATGGCGTCCCCTGCGACGGTGCCCGGCTGTCGTTTCTTCTGCCGGTGCATTTCCCGTCAGAACAATATGGTGTTCAAGCTGTCCGGCAAGTGGGGCGTGTCGATTTCCCACGCCTGCACGGCGATACGGAAGCTGCGCCGGCCGCGTCACGCAACGGGCGGCCCGGCACCGCCATCACTTCCCGGTGAGGCCTCTGGCACCGGGGATGATGCCTCACATCTTTCTGACGGAGTTCAGGCAGGAGAGGCCCCCATGCCACATATGATATTTCCGAAACTGCTCGCCGCCGCCGTTCTCTCCGCTGTCGCGGCAACCGCCGCGACGGCGCATCACGGCTGGTCCTGGGCGGAGGCCGACCAGATCGAGCTGACCGGCACCATCAGGTCGATCTCGTTCGCGCCGCCGCATCCGACGCTGGAGGTCGAGGCGGAGGATGGCCTCTGGCGGCTCGAACTCGGCAACCCCAACCAGACCCAGCGCTCCGGATTCGTGGAAGGCGAGGCGGAGGTCGGCGATACGATCCGGGCTCTCGGGAACCGCTCGATGGATCCGGGCGAGAGGCGCATGAAGGCAGTCCGCATCACCGTCGGCGACAAGACCTACGACATCTATCCCGACCGCATCCAGTCCAAGTGAGGCTTGAGCCTTGGAGTGGCTGGCACCGCTTGCTGAGACGCCGTTTGCCCGCGCCCTCGTTACGTCACCGGTGCTCTATCCGCTGGTAAGCGCCGCGCATATCATGGCGATTGGCCTTTTGTTCGGCGGGATCGTCGCCCTCGACTTGAGAATGCTCGGCCTGGGGGCCGCCATGCCGCTTCCGGCCGCTGCACGCTATCTTTCCCGCGTCGCCGGCATCGGGCTGCTGCTGGCGGTCCTGACCGGTCTCTGCCTCTTCTGTGTCCGGCCGCTCGAATACGCCGGCAACCCTGCCTTTCTCGCGAAGCTCGCACTGGTGGCATTGGGCCTCCTCAACATCCTGGCGGTGCACCTTTCGCCCGGCTGGCGGCAGTTGCTCGCCGGTGGCACGCCGCACGCGGCGACGCGGATCGGTGCGACGGCCTCCATCCTGATCTGGACCGGCGCGATCATCGCCGGCCGCTGGATCGGCTTCCTCTGAGGCTCGGCGCCCGACATTGCACGAAATTGCGCCTGTGCTATAGTCTGCATCGCATTTGCAACGCATGAGGTCAGCCATGAAGACGGCCACACTCCCTTCGCTTCGCGTCGATCCCGAACTGCGCGCTGCCGCGGAAAGCGTGCTGGAGAAGGGCGAGACACTATCCGCCTTCGTCGAGAATTCGGTCAAGGCGCAGATCCATTACCGCAAGACGCAGGCGGAGTTCATCGCCCGAGGGCTGGCGTCGCTGGCGGAAGCCGAGCGGACGGGTGTCTATTACACGACCGAAGATGTCCTCTCTATGATGAGGACGAAGCTGGAGGCAGCCAGGGCGGCAAAGGCGGCCAATGGTGGCGACCGAAAGTGAACTATGGGATCCGGTATACGCAGGAAGCTTTAGACGACATAGATCGCCTATATGATTATCTCGTGGCCTATGATGTCGAGTTGGCAGAGCGCGCCTACAATGCGATGCAGGGGGCCATTGCATCGCTGGTGGCTTTTCCCTTCAGTCACCGCAAAGCTGCTGGCGACGCCCCCTTCCTCAGAGAATTGCTGGTGCCGTTCGGTTCCTCTGGATACGTGGTGCTCTATCATATCGGGGTCGACGCCATTCTGACCGTCGCTGCCGTCCGCCACCAGCGCGAAGACGACTACCACTGATCTTACCGGTCGCTCGATCCCGCCCGGGGGTTCACCCACGGCTCCTGGTTGGAGCGGGGCAGCGGCTGTTTGCCGAGGATATGGTCGGCGGCCTTCTCGCCGGTCATGATAGAGGGGCCGTTCAGGTTGCCGTAGGTGATGTGCGGGAAAATCGAACTGTCCGCCACCCGCAGCCCGTCGACGCCGATCACCCGGCACTCGGGATCGACCACCGCCATGGGGTCATCCCGGTCGCCCATCCGGCAGGTGCCGCAGGGGTGGTAGGCGCTTTCCAGGTGCTCCCGCAGGAAGGCGTCGATCTGCTCGTCCGTCTGCACCCGCTCGCCCGGCTGGATTTCCGGCCCGCGATAGGGATCGAACGCCTTCTGGCCGAAGATCTCGCGGGTGAGCCGCACGCAGTGGCGGAACTTCTCCCAGTCCTCCGGATGACTCATGTAGTTGAAGCGGATCACCGGATCGGCCTTCGGGTCCGGCGAGCGCAAAGTCACGCTGCCGCGCGACTTCGACAGGTTGTAGCCGACATGCACCTGGAAGCCGTGGCTCCGGGCGGCGGCCTTGCCGTCATAGGAGATCGCCACGGGCAGGAAGTGGTACTGGATGTCCGGCTGCTTCAGGCCGGCGGCCGAACGCACGAAGGCGCAGGCCTCGAACTGGTTGGAGGCGCCGAGGCCGCCCTTTGACAGCAGCCACTGCGCGCCGGCGACGCCCTGCCAGAACCAGGGCAGCCAGGAGTAGAGCGAGACCGGCTTCTTCGAGACCTGCTGGAAGTAGAATTCCATGTGGTCCTGCAGGTTGGCGCCGACCCCCGGCCGGTCCGCCTTGACCTCGACTCCCATTTCCTTCAGATGCGCGGCAGGCCCGATGCCGGAGAGCATCAGGAGTTTCGGCGAGTTGAAGGAGGAGGCGGCGACGATCACCTCCCGGTTCGCGCCGATCACCTGCGTCTGCCCCCCGCGATCGATCTCGATGCCGACGGCACGGCCGTTCTCGATGACGATCCGCTGTGCGAAGCCTTGCACCAGCCGGACGTTCGGCCGCCTGAGCGCCGGTCTCAGGTAGGCGTTGGCCGCCGACCACCGCCGCCCCATGTGGATGGTCTGCTCCATCAGGCCGAAGCCTTCCTGCTTCGAGCCGTTGTAATCGTCCGTCAGCTCGAAGCCCGCCTCCTTGCCGGCCTCGACGAAGGCATGGAAGAGCGGATTGACGAAGGGGCCGCGGCGAACATGCAGCGGCCCGTCCTTACCCCGCCAGCCGTCCTCGCCGCCGTGGCTCGTTTCCATCCGCTTGAAATAGGGCAGCACGTCCGCATAGGCCCAGCCGCGGGCGCCGAATTCTTCCCAGCGGTTGAAGTCCTCCGAATGGCCCCGGACATAGACAAGGCCGTTGATCGAGGAGGATCCGCCGATCACCTTGCCGCGCGGCGCGGTGATCCGCCGGTTGTCGAGGTTCGGTTCCGGCTCCGAAAGATAGCCCCAGTTGTAGCGCTTCATGCTCATCGGCCAGGCAAGCGCCGCCGGCATCTGGATGAACGGCCCGAAGTCCGAGCCGCCCGCCTCGATGACGATCACCGAATGTCTGCCGTCCTCCGACAGCCGGTAGGCCATGGCCGAGCC
>JAEWKX010000164.1 GCA_023393575.1 Pseudomonadota bacterium | reverse complement strand
CGGTTCGTCGGTCCGTCCGCAGCCGCAATCCGCTCCATGGGCCTGAAGGATGCGGCCAAGGCATTGATGGAAAAGTCGGGTGTCCCCGTCGTCCCCGGTTATCATGGCGCCAACCAGGACCCCGACCTTCTTCTGGCGGAAGCCGAACGGATCGGCTTCCCGGTTCTCATCAAGGCCCGCGCCGGCGGCGGCGGCAAGGGCATGCGCCGCGTTGACGGCAGCTCTGCCTTCGGGGATGCGCTCGCCTCCGCGCAGCGTGAGGCGCTTGCGGCGTTCGGAGACGATGCCTGCCTCATCGAGAAATACATTACCCATCCCCGCCATATCGAGATTCAGGTCTTCGGGGACGATCACGGCCATGCGGTGCATCTCTTCGAGCGCGACTGCTCGCTGCAGCGCCGCCATCAGAAGGTGATCGAGGAGGCACCGGCGCCGGGCATGTCCGACGAGATGCGCCGGGCCATGGGCGAAGCTGCCGTCCGTGCCGCGAGAGCCATCGGCTATTCCGGCGCCGGCACGATCGAATTTATCGCCGATGCTTCGGAAGGGCTGAAGGCCGACCGGTTCTGGTTCATGGAGATGAACACCCGGCTGCAGGTCGAGCATCCGGTCACCGAGGCCATCACCGGCATCGATCTGGTGGAATGGCAGTTGCGGGTTGCTTCCGGCGAGCCTCTTCCGCTCCGCCAGGAGGATCTGGCCATCAATGGCTGGGCCATGGAAGCGCGCCTCTATGCCGAGGATGCAGAGCGCGGTTTCCTGCCCTCGACCGGCACGCTGACCCACCTGCACCTGCCGGAAAGTCTCGCCCGCGTCGATAGCGGCGTGCGAGCCGGCGATCGTATATCTCCTTTCTACGACCCGATGATTGCCAAGATCATCGTCCACGCGCCGGATCGCCCCACGGCTCTCGCACGCCTGTCGAGCGCGCTGGATAATGTGCGGTCGGCGGGTGTCGTCACCAATGCCGGCTTTCTGCATCGTCTTGTTGGGCAGCCGGACTTCGTGCATGGGCATCCCGATACCGGATTGATAGATCGGGAGCTTGCAAGCCTGACGGAGGTGCGATCGGCTCCCGACGAAGTCGTGGCCTGCGCCGCACTCGTTCTCGCCGGAGTGTTTGATCCCAATGCCTCGCCGGACCCATGGGACAGCCTTTCCGGTTTCCGGCTCTGGGGGCAGGCTCGGCAGTTCGTGACGCTCCAGCATCGTGGGGAGCATGTCCCGGTCTCGTTCACGTCCACGGGTGAAGGCGCCTGGTCAGTCGCGATGAATGACCGAACCATCTCGCTCGGCGTCCGCCGGACCGGGGAAACATGGGGCCTGACGGTTGACGGTGCGACGAGCATTCTTCACGCCGTCTGCGATCGCCACCATCTGAGCGTGTTTCAGCCCGGCAATAGCTGGCAGTTCAGCCTCCTCGATCCGCTGGACGGCGAGGCTGAAACCGCAATGGGTGGTGATCAGGTCGTCGCGCCCATGCCCGGACTGGTGAAGGTCCTGTACGTCACCGCCGGACAAGCGGTGATGGCCGGCGAGACGGTGGCTGTGATGGAGGCGATGAAGATGGAACTGGCGCTCCCCGCGCCGCGTGACGGCAGGGTCGCGGAACTCCGGTCTGCCGAGGGCGAGCAGGTACGGGAGGGCGCCGTGATCCTGCTCCTGGAGCCGGAAGATGGGTGAGTTCGTCCAGATCCATGAAGTGGGGCCAAGGGACGGCCTGCAGAACGAGAGGCATGTTATCGCGACCGGGGACAAGATCCGCCTGGTGGACATGCTCTCCCGCTGCGGATTGCGGAAGATCGAGGTGACAAGCTTCGTTCGCGCCGACCGTGTCCCGCAGATGGCCGATGCCGCCGAGGTCATGGCCGGAATATCCCGCCGGCCCGGCACCCATTACACGGTGCTCACGCCAAACATGACGGGCTATCAGGCCGCGCTTGCGGCAAAGGCGGATGAGGTCGCGGTCTTCGCGTCCGCCTCCGAAGGCTTCAGCCGGCAGAATATCAATTGCTCGGTCCGCGAAAGCCTCGAGCGTTTCGCACCACTGCTCGTCCAGGCCGCGGCCGATGGTGTGCCCGTGCGCGGTTATGTCTCCTGCGTTGTCGATTGCCCCTATGATGGGCCGACCGAACCGGAGGCGGTGGCCGAACTCTCGGCGCGCCTGCTTGGCCTTGGCTGCTTCGAGATATCGCTCGGAGATACGCTCGGTCGCGGTACGCCGGATCGGGTTGCGGCGATGCTGGATGCCGTCCTGGAACGGGTGCCCGCGTCCTTCCTCGCCGGCCATTTCCACGATACCGACGGGCGTGCGCTTGAGAATATTGCCGTAGCGTTGGACAGGGGCCTGCGTGTGTTCGATTCTGCGGCCGGCGGTCTTGGCGGTTGTCCTTTCGCGCCCGGTGCCGCCGGCAATGTGGCGACGGGGAAGGTCGTGGAGCGGCTTTCGGCCCTGGGGTTCGACACCCGTATCGATGCGGACGGGCTGGTAGAGGCGGAGGACTTCGCCCTCAGGCTGCGGGGGAGGTGCGGATGAGCGCCTACGAGACACTGACACTGTCGGTGGATGATCGGGGCGTCGCCACGCTGACGCTGAACCGGCCTGAGAAACACAATGCAATGAACGCCGCGATGATCGCCGAGCTCGCCCGTGCGGCAGTCTCCATTGGCGCAGCCGATGCGGTTCGCGTGGTGGTGCTGGCTGCTGCGGGGCCGACCTTCTGCGCCGGCGGCGATCTCGGCTGGATGCGTGATCAGGCGGGAAGAGACCGAAAGGGAAAGCTGGAAGGTGCCGGGGATTTGGCGCTGATGCTGAAGGTGCTGAACGATCTGCCGAAGCTTCTGGTGGGTCGCATACAGGGCAATGCGTTCGGGGGCGGGATCGGTCTCATGTCGGTCTGCGACATCGTCGTCGCTGCCGAGGATGCGCAATTCGCGCTGACCGAGCCCCGCCTTGGGCTGATTCCCGCGACGATCGGGCCCTATGTGGTACGACGTATCGGCGAAGGGCATGCCCGACGCCTGCTCCTGAACGGCCGACGGTTCGGCGGGGCAATCGCCCGTGACATCGGTTTGGCCTCCGTCATCGTTGCCTTTGCCGATCTGGATGCAGCGGTCGTGGAAGAGATCGACGCTGTTCTGGATTGTGCGCCCGGTGCCGTCGCAGCCACCAAGAACCTGATCCGCACGCTGGCCCGCGGGGAAACGGCGGATGAGATCAGCTTCAGCGTGAACGCGTTGGCCGACCGGTGGGAAAGCGCCGAGGGGAAGCAGGGTATCGAAGCCTTCCTTGAGCGGCGGCCGTCCTCGTGGCTCAAGAAATGACTTGAGTATACTTTCGACTTATCCGATGACTTGGTAACGCAGGAGGCGGAGCCGGAATGGCTCCCTCGAGTGAATTTGCCGATATATTGGAGGAAGCATGTCCACACAACTCGTCATCCCGGATCTGTCCGGCAAGGCCGTCCTGATCACCGGCGCGTCCACCGGCATCGGTGCCGCGCTTGCTCGCGCCTTTGCCGCACAGGGCGCCTCCGTCGGCCTGCATTATAATGCCAGCATCGATGCGGCGAAGGCGCTGGCGGCGGAGATCGAGGCTGCTGGTGGAAAGGTCCACCTGGTTCGCGGTGATGCGTCCAGGTCCGGCGAGATGGTCCGTGTGGTAGAGGAAGCCGCGGCAGCCTTCGGCCGACTGGACGGTCTCGTCAACAATGCCGGCGGCATGGTGGCGCGGGTGCCCTATTCGGAGATGACGGACGAGCATTACGACGCCGTCATGGACCTCAATGCGCGCTCCGTGCTGGCCGCATCGACCGCGGCGGTTCCGCATCTGAAGCAGAGCGGCGGCTTCATCATCAATACGACTTCGATTGCCGCCCGCAATGGCGCGTCCAACGGCGCGGGTATCTACGGTTCCTCCAAGGCCTTCGTCTCCAACGTCACCCGCGGCATGGCCAAGGAACTCATCCCGTTCGGCATCCGGGTCAACGGCGTCGCGCCGGGCACCATCGCCACGCCCTTCCACGAGCGCTATTCGACGCCGCAGCACCTGCAGGCCGCCCTGGGTACTATCCCGCAGGGTCGCCTCGGCACGGCCGAGGATTGTGTCGGTGCCTATCTCTTCCTGGCATCCGAGATGCTGTCAGGCTACATCATCGGACAGATTATCGAGGTCAACGGCGGTCAGTTGATGCCGTGAGCCGGAAGACGGGCAAGGGAGGAGGCATATGGGCAGGCGGATCGTCTTTACCGGCGGCAGTGGCAAGGCGGGTCGCCATGCGGTGCCTTATCTTCTCGGGCAGGGACACGAGGTCCTGAATGTCGATCTCGTCCCGCTCGACCATCCCGGCGTGAATACGCTCGCGGCGGATCTGACGGACAGCGGCCAGGCTTTCAACGCGCTCTCCATGCATTTCGGCTTCGAAGGGCTGGAAACCGGACGAGGACCGGCGCCTGTGGATGCGGTCGTGCATTTCGCGGCCGTGCCGCGCATCCTGATCCGGCCGGACAATGCCACCTTCGCCGCCAATACGGTATCGACCTACAACGTCATCGAGGCGGCGGTGAAGCTCGGCATCCGCAAGATCGTCATCGCCTCCAGCGAGACGGCCTACGGCGTCTGCTTTGCCGAGGGCGACAAGGACTACCACTCCTTCCCGCTCACCGAAGACTACGACGTCGATCCGATGGACAGCTACGGGCTCTCCAAGGT
>JAEWKX010000135.1 GCA_023393575.1 Pseudomonadota bacterium | reverse complement strand
CTTCTGATAGATCTCTTCAGGGGTCCCCATCTGTTCGATCTTGCCATCCTTCATCAGGACGATGCGGTCCGCCAGGGTCATAGCTTCCAGCTGATCATGTGTGACGTAGATTGTGGTGGTCCTCAGGCTGCGGTGCAGGCGCGCGATCTCCACCCGCAGGCTTCCCCGCAGCTTTGCGTCGAGATTGGACAGCGGCTCGTCGAACAGGAAGACCTCCGGCGTCTTGATCATGGCACGCGCGATCGCCACGCGCTGCTGCTGCCCTCCGGACAGTTCGGTAGGCTTGCGCGACAGGTAGACGTCGAGGCCAAGCGTCTCCACCACCGGCGCCAGACGCTGCTCGATCCGCGCCCTGGACACTCCGGCCCGCTCCAATCCGAAGGTGATATTTTCGCGCACGCTCATATGAGGGTAGAGAGCATAGTTCTGAAAAACCATGGCGAGGCCGCGGTCTCCGGGATCGCGGTCATTCATCCGCTCACCGGCAATCAGCAGATCGCCTCCCGTAATCTCCTCCAGACCGGCGATCATTCGCAGCATCGTGGACTTGCCGCAGCCGGAGGGGCCGAGAAAGACGACGAACTCATGATCGTCGATCTTCAGGTTGAAATCGCGCATGACTTCCAGAGCGCCATAGACCTTGCGCATCTCACGGCATTCGACCGTCGCCATCAGTTGCTCTCCCCGTCCACGACGATCTGCAGTTTGACATCCTCCGGGCGTGCTTCCGCTGCACGCTCGAAAGCAGCGATCGATTGGTCGAAGGGGAAGGTGCCGGAGACGAGCGGCTTCAGGTCCACCTTGCCGGCGGCAATCAGCGCCAGTGCGCGGTCGAAGACATTGGCATAGCGGAAGACGGTCTCGATCCGGCATTCGCGCGCACAGGCCGCGGCGATATCGACCGGCACCGGCTCCGGCGGCAGCCCGACCAGGACCACCGTTCCACCGGGACGGACCACCTTGAAGAGATCACGGATGGCTGCGGGCGCGCCGGAGCATTCGAAGACGATGTCCGCACCCCAGCCCTCGGTTGCCACGCCGACGGCTTCCATCAGGCTTTGCTCGCGCAGATTTACGCCCGTGATGCCGTCATAGGTCTCGGCCAGCTTCAGCTTCGTTTCCGAAAGGTCGGAGATCAGGACCCGGGAGCACCCCCCGGCAAGCGCGGCGAGCGCCACCATGATGCCGATCGTGCCGCAACCGGTGACCACCGCAGTATCGCCGGGGGTAATGCGTGCCCGCGCAGCGGCCTGCATGCCCACTGCGAAGGGTTCGACCATCGCGCCCTCGGCGAAGGACACGTTGTCGGGCAGCTTGTAGGTAAAGCTGGCCGGATGAACCGTTTCAGGAAGAAGCACGCCATGCACCGGCGGCGTCGCCCAGAAGGTGACGGCGGGATCGACGTTGTATAAACCGAGGCGGGACGCCCGTGACTTCGGGTCGGGCACACCCGGTTCCATGCAGACACGATCCCCCGGCTTCAGATGGGTGACGTGGGCGCCGACCTCTGTGACCGTGCCGGCCGCCTCGTGGCCCAGCACCATGGGCTCGTTCACGACAAAGTCGCCAATGCGTCCATGGGTGTAGTAGTGCACGTCGCTGCCGCAGACGCCGACCGTATGCAGACGAATGCGGACGTCGTCCGGACCCATCTCCTCGGCCAGTTCAATGTTGCGCAGGGAGAGTTCGCCGACGCGTTCGAGGACAAGTGCTTTCATGGTGTCAACCTTGATCAGTTTTCTTGGAGAATGCGGCATTCAGCCCGCCGGCCAATACGCCCAGCAAGATCAGCGGCGGCAAAGACAGTAGGACGACGGCGGCGTTCAGGATCCCCCAGGGGACGTTCATACCGAGCTGCGACATCTCCGATGCGATGATCGGGAGCGTCTTGGCCTTCGAGGTCGTAAGCATCATGGCGAGGAGGAACTCGTTCCAGACCAGGACGAATGAGAAGGCAATGGCGCCGAAGACCTGGAAGCGTGCGATGGGAAGCGCAATCCGAAAGAAGGTCGCGTAAGGCCCTAGCCCATCGACACGGGCCGCCTCCTCAATATGCAAGCTGACGCGCTCGAAGGCCGGAACGGAGAGCCAGATGGTGATCGATGCGGTGACAATCAGATAAGTCACGATCAGCGACAGGCGGGTGTCATAAAGATCGAGCCCCAGCCAGATGACAAGCATGGGGATCGCGATCGCGACCGGCGGAAGAAACCGCAGCGACAGGACGAAGAACTGCGCTTCCGCCGTCAGACGGTTCTTAAAGCGCGCGATCACATAGGCCGCCGGAACGCCGATCAATGCACCGAGGGCAACAGCGCTGGTGCAGATGATCAGCGAGTTGGTGAGCGCGCGAGCGACGGACCGACGGTTGAGGACATAGCTCATATTGTCCCAGACCGGCTGAAAAACGAGCTTCGGCGTGCTGACCAGGAGGTCGGCATTGGTCTTGAAGGCATTGAGCAGGGTCCAGAGCAGCGGCAGCACGACAAGGGCCGCCGCAAGAGCCAGGAGGAACCTGAGCAGGATGGTCGAGAGCTTCATCGGTTCAGCCTCTTCCACGTGAAGGTGAACGTCACGATCGTCAGCACCATCATGATGACCGCCATGGACGAAGCATAGGAGATCTTGCCGGATTCGATGAAGCCCTGGGAATAGGCGTACATGTCGAGCGTCTCAGTCGAGATGCCGGGGCCGCCACGGGTCATCACATAAACGAGGTCAAAGGAGCGCAGGCTTTCGATCGCCTTGACCAGCAGCAGGCTGATCAGGGGCGCCTTCAGCATCGGCAGCGTCACGAAGCGATGCACCTCGAACCGCGTTGCGCGGTCGATGCGGGCCGCTTCGAGCGGCTGTGGCGGCAGTGCTTCCAGCAGCTTCAGGATGATGACGGCGAAGAAGGGACCCCACTGCCTCACATCGACGAACGCGCCCGCCAAAAGCGCGCCTAGCGGAGTAGAAAGGATGTCCGGCGTGGTGCCCGTGATTTCCCGCACCGGCCAAGTAAGCGCACCATAGAGCGGATGAAAAGAAAACTTCCAGACAAATGCGGCGCAAACGCGCGGCAGAAGAACCGGGATGATGAAGAGGACGCAGAGAAAATTGCGGATGCGCGGGCGCGTCGTCTCGAACATCGCAATGCCAAGCGCCAGCCCGGTAACCATCGTCGCGCTCACGCTCAAGATCTCCCACTTGAAGGAGACCCAGAGCGCGTTGAGGAAGCGTGCATCCGAAAACAGCGCCACATAGTTGGCGAACCAGACGTAGTCGGCGGTCGGCTGCGACAGCGTCCGGTTCTGCAGCGAGATGTTGATGGCGTAGATCGTCGGCACCAGTGCCAGCACGAACAGAATGCCCATGGTGGGGCCGAGAAAGACATAGGGCAGCGAGCGGCCGCGGCGCATGGCAGATCCTCACATT
>JAEWKX010000113.1 GCA_023393575.1 Pseudomonadota bacterium | reverse complement strand
GTCTTGAGGACGTCGGCGACGGTGGTGACGATGCGGTCGATCTCCGACTTCTCGACGACCAGCGACGGCGTCAACGCGATGATGTCGCCGGTGGTGCGGATCAGGACGCCCTTCTCGTAGCACTTGAGGAAGGCTTCGAAGGCGCGCGCCGTCGGTGCGTCACGGCGCGGCTCGAGCTCGATGGCGCCCATCAGGCCGAGGTTGCGGCAGTCGATGACATGCTTCGTTCCCTTGAGGGAGTGCACCGCCGCCTCGAAATGCGGCGCCATCTCCGCCGCCCGCGCGAACTGGTTCTCGTCGCGGTAGGCGTGCTGCGCAGCGATGCCGGCCGCGCAGGCCAGCGGATGGCCGGAATAGGTGTAGCCGTGGAAGAACTCGATCGCCTGGGGCGGGCCGCTCATGAAGGCATCGTAGATCGAGTCGCGCGCCATCACCGCGCCCATCGGCACCGCCCCGGATGTGATGCCCTTGGCCATCGTCATCAGGTCGGGCTGGACCTTGAAGTATTCGGCGCCGAACGCCTTGCCGAGGCGGCCGAAGCCGGTGATGACCTCGTCGAAGATCAACAGGATGCCGTGCTTCGTGCAGATGTCGCGGAGCTTCTGGAGATAGCCCTTCGGCGGGATGAGCACGCCGGTGGAGCCGGCCACCGGCTCGACGATGACGGCGGCGATGGTGGAGGCGTCGTGCAGGGTGACGATGCGCTCCAGCTCGGAGGCGATGTCGCCGCCATGCTCGGGCTCGCCGCGGGTGAAGGCGTTCCTGCCCGGCACATGGGTATGCGGCATGTGGTCGACCCCGGTCAGCAGCGTGCCGAACATCTTGCGGTTGGCAACGATGCCGCCGACCGAGATGCCGCCGAAATTGACCCCATGGTAGCCGCGCTCGCGGCCGATCAGGCGGAAGCGGGAGCCGTTGCCCTTCACGCGGTGATAGGCGATGGCAACCTTGAGGGCCGTGTCGACCGACTCGGAGCCGGAATTTGTATAGAGGACGTGGTTCAGGCCTTCCGGCGCGATGTCGACGAGGCGGTTGGCAAGCTCGAAGGCCTTGGGGTGGCCGAGCTGGAACGCCGGCGCATAGTCCAGTTCCCCTGCCTGCTCGCGGATCGCCTCGGTGATCTTCGGCCGGCAGTGGCCGGCATTGACGCACCACAGCCCCGCCGTCGCGTCCAGGACCTGGCGCCCGTCATGCGTCGTGTAGTGCATATCCTTTGCACCGACGAACAGGCGTGGTTCCTTCTTGAACTGGCGGTTGGCCGTGAACGGCATCCAGAACGCCCGAAGATCATTGGGCGTCGTGTTGAGGCGGTTGGACATGACATGCTCCCCGTCCGGCAGAGGCCGGCTTCTTTGACTGCATGGTCAAATTATCAGGGGTATCGGTGCCGTCAAGCCGCGTGGCTCGGTCGGTATCCCGCGGCCGTTCCTGAAATGACGAAGCAGCGCCCGACCAAAGGGCGGCGCCGCCTGCGCATCATGTCAGCGCTGTCATCACGCCGCGGCGGACTGAGCCCGGGCGTGCTGGCAATAGATATCCTCGAGCGAATCGAGGATCTTCAGCACCGCCGGAGAAGAGCAGGAGTAGTAGATGGTCTGCGCGTCCCGCCGGGTCTTCACCAGCTTTTGCGCGCGAAGCTTGGAGAGATGCTGGGAGAGAGCCGACTGGCTCAACCCCACCCGGATCGCGAGCGCCCCGACCGCGACCTCGCCCTTGACGAGGCAGCACAGGATCAGCAGGCGCTTCGGGTTTGCCATGGCAGACAGCAAACCTGCGGCGGCGAGCGAATGCTCGGAAAGTGGCAGCGTATCCATAAGTCTTTATTTCCCCTCGAAGCGGGAACGCTTCAAAATGCCCTGAATGGAAAGCCCGAGAATAACAAGTGTGGGCGACAGTTGTATATCCCTAAATTTAAGGTGAAGTATCAGGCGCGGCGGAGAAATTAGCCATCTCCGCAATATAGTCAAACGCACTCTCGGGAGACCAAATCGGCGCGTCGAACTCCTGTCTGAGCTGACGATCACCTCCGACGAGATCGAAACCCGCCGGATCGACCCCGGCGAAGCGCCAATTTGCCGATTTGGCAGAATGCAAGCGTGCGACAATCCGCGCAGCCGCTTCCGGCATTTCCCGCAACCTTGCCTGCAGGTCGCGCCATTTATCCGTGTCCAGCGATTCGGGCAGGACGAGGTCGCTGCCGGGCAGGGCATAGGCGCGGCCGAACCCGCCGTTCAGGGACCCGCTCTGCGGCACGAGACGGAAAAAGCGGAAATCCGGAAAGTCGATATAGAGAGCGGCTTTCGGGTGCCGGTCGAGAAAGCGCTCGCGCAGCCGCCGGTGGAGATCGTCCTCGCGACCGACCGGAACCGCCCGGCACTGCAGCGTGATGCGCGGATGGGCCAGCGGGTCGCCCTTGCCGGGTTCGCCGGCGAGCAGCGAGCAACGGTCGTCGGCCAGCAGGCCTTTCGTATGCGCGGAAAGGGCGGAGGCCAGAATGACGGGCGTGCCGTCGAGATCGGTAGCGGTCAACGCCCGGCTCGTGGAGGGGAAGCCGGTTTCCGGGTCGATGACGGCCAGCGCCATGTGGCGGGCGCCGCGCACGAGGGTGCGGGCGAGGCGGCGGGCTTCGTCATCGGTCTCGCGCAGCACGCCCGGCTTGTCGGCCTGCCTGCCGGCCTGCCTGCCGGCCTGTTTGTCGGCCTGTTCGTCGGCCGGTCTGTCGTTCATGCGGTGGCGCTCCTTCGCCGGTGCCGGGGGAGGCCGGCGATGATGTCGTCGGCCGATATGGTGCCGATCACCGCGCCGTTGTCGATGACGCCGATCGTTCCCGGCTGACGGGCGAGGGCGTCGAGGATATCGACGAGGGGGGTATCGACCCTGGCGGTTGCGGCGACACCGTTCGCAGCCCCGCCGGCGGCAACCCCCGGACGCATCACGTCGCCCGCCGTCAGCATGGTGATCGGGTTCATGTGCTGGACGAAGTCCGCCACATATTGATCGGCCGGGTCGCGGACGATCTCCTGCGGCGTGCCGCACTGGATGATGCGGCCGCCCTCCATGATGGCGATGCGGTTGCCGATGCGGAAGGCCTCGTCGAGATCGTGGCTGACGAACAAGATGGTCTTCCTCAGCCGCCGCTGGAACTCCAGGAGTTCATCCTGCAGGCGGGTGCGGATCAGCGGATCGAGGGCGGAAAACGGCTCGCCCATCAGGAGGATCGGCGCGCCGGTCGCAAAGGCGCGCGCCAGGCCGACGCGTTGCTGCATGCCGCCCGACAGCTCGCCGACCTTGCGATCCGCCCACTGGCTGAGGTTCACCAGTTCCAGCTGCTCGCCGACCCGCCGGCGGCGCTCGCCTTCCGCCATGCCGGCGAGCTCCAGCCCGAAGCCGACATTCTCCTCCACGGTTCGCCAGGGGAGGAGGCCGAATTGCTGGAAGACCATCGAGACCGTGTCGGTGCGCAACTGCCGCAGGGTCCTGGCGGTGGTCCTGTAGGGATCGATCGGGCCGTTTGCGGTCATCACCTGCACGTCGCCGCGGACGACGGGCGCAAGACCGTTCACCGCGCGCAGGAGGGTCGACTTGCCGGACCCCGACAGGCCCATCAGCACCAGGATCTCTCCCTCGCGAACCGACAGCGATGCGTTGGCGACGCCCACCACGATGCCGGTGGCGGTGCTGATCTCGTCGCGGCTCCTGCCCCGGTCGATCAGTTCCAGAACCTGGCCATGCTTTTCGCCGAAGACGATATCGACGTTCCTGAAAACCACCGTGTCGGTCATCTGGCGTCTCCCGAAGCGGGACGGAACATCCGGTCGAGGATGATGGCGAGGATGACGATGCAGAGGCCGGCCTCGAACCCGCGGGCGATGTTGACGGTATTCAGAGCCCGGACCACCGGGACGCCGAGCCCGTTGGCGCCGACGAGGGCGGCGATGACGACCATGGAAAGCGACAGCATGATCGTCTGCGTCAACCCGGCCATGATCTGCGGCATGGCATAGGGCAGTTCCACCTTCCGCAGCACCTGGCCGGGCGTGGCGCCGAAGGCGACGGCGGCTTCGGTGAGAGCTTCCGGTGTCGAGACGATTCCGAGGCGTGTAAGGCGTATGGGGGCGGGGATCGCGAAGATGACGGTGGCGATCAGGCCCGGGACCATGCCCAGGCCGAAGAGGATCAGCGCCGGGATGAGATAGACGAAGGTCGGGATCGTCTGCATGAGGTCGAGGACCGGACGCATCACCTCGTAGATCCAGGCGCGGCGGGCGGCGGCGATGCCGAGCGGAACCCCGACCAGCATGCTAACGGCGGTGGCGGCGAGGACGAGCGCCAGCGTCTCGGTCGTCTCCTTCCAATAGTCCTGGTTGATTATCAGCAGGAGGCCGACGGCGGTAAAGGCCGCGACGCCGAGGGAGCGGCGGAACCACCAGGACTGTCCCGTCATGACCGCGACGATGACCAGCGGATGAGGCGTCTGGAGGATGA
>JAEWKX010000423.1 GCA_023393575.1 Pseudomonadota bacterium | reverse complement strand
AAGTTGGAGAGAAGCTTCGCACCATCCGGCGTATGCACCACTTCGGGATGGAACATGGTGGTGTAGTAGCGGCGGCCCTCGTCGGCGGCGATCGCGAAGGGTGCGTTCTCCGACGTCGCGATGACCTCGAAACCTTCCGGAAGTTCCGTCACCCGGTCGCCGTGGCTCATCCAGACGGGATAGCGTCCACCGACATCCCAGAAGCCGTCGAACAGCGGGCGTGCCGCGTTCACTTCCAGGGCGGCGCGGCCGAACTCTGCCGCATGACCGCCCTCGACCACGCCGCCCAGCTGGGTGCAGAGCGTCTGCTGTCCATAGCAGATACCGAGGATCGGAACGCCGGAGTCGAACACTGCCTGCGGTGCCCGTGGGCTGCCTTCCGCCGTCACCGAGGCCGGGCCGCCGGAAAAGATGACACCCTTCGGCCGCATCCTCTCGAAGGTTGCGGCGGCGTTCTGGAACGGGTGGATCTCGCAATAGACCCCGGCCTCGCGGATGCGGCGCGCGATCAGTTGCGTCACCTGGCTGCCGAAATCGATGATGAGAATGCTGTCGGGATGGGCGATCTGGGTCATGGCGAGCCTTTAGAGAAAACTTGGCGCCGGCGCAACTGCGTCAGGGGTTCAATTCGCCGCTCTCCAGGGCATCGAGAAGGCGATCGACGGCCACGGCGAGCTTCTCGTCGATGACGTGCAGGTATTCGGTCCAGTCGCCGACGTGGCGCAGTTCTTCCTGGCCGTCGGAAATGCCGCGCAAACCGATCAGCGGCAGGCCGAAGAACTGGCAGCTGCGCAGCGCGGCAAAGGTCTCCATGTCCACCATGTCCGCGTCGATCCGGTCATAGGCCGCTCCGGAGACGATATTGCCGCCGGTGGAGAGGGATGCGGCGGAAATGCCGGGAATCCGGTGCGACAGTTCGATCACCGCCGGATGATCGAGGAAAGGGGTGCGCCCCTTCTCGAAGCCGAGCGGCGAGGCGTCCATGTCTCGATAGGCGACGGAGGAGACCTGGTAGATCTCCGTCTGCTCTAGGATCCGGGAGCCCGCCGACCCGAGCGAGACCACGAGATTCGGCAGGCCGGCCGCGGCCTGCAGTCGAGACAAGGCATGGGTGAGGGTGACTGCAGCCTCTACCGGGCCGACCCCGGTCATCAGCGGCCTGATGCGCTGGCGCAGATGCGGGCCGTACTCCGCGTCCACGGCCATGATGAACAGGATCGACCGCCCGCCGGCCTGCAGCAGGTCGAAACTCATCCGACGATATCCTCGCGGCCGCGGATCACCATCATCGTGCCGGTCATCGAGGCGATCAGTTTCGCGGGGCCGTCACCGATCGCATAGGCGCGGCCGTCTGCGACGATGATGGTGGACCCAGGCTTGGTGATCTCGCCGCGGAACAGGAAACGTTCGCCTCGTCCGGGCGACATCAGGTTGACCTTGAACTCGATGGTGAGGAGCGAGACATCGGGTGCCACCGTGGTGTAGGCCGCATAGGTGCAGGCCGTTTCGAGCGCGGTGGACAATACTCCCGAATGCAGCAGGCCGTGCTGCTGCGTCAGCTTGGGGTCGAAAGGCAGTTCGATCTCCACCATGGCCTGTTCGATACGCATCAACTCCGCGCCGATCGTTGCCATGGCTCCCTGGCGGGCGAAGCTCTGCCCTATCCGTTCGCGGAAATCGCCGATGTCTGTGCTGCTCATGTCCTGCCCTTTTGCGGTTGCAAAACTGGCACGGCGCCGAAGGTTCGGCAAGTCGGCCCGAACGGACGGAGTCAGTTGAGGAGGGCGATCGACAGGTTGAGGGCGGTAGCGAAAGCGACCCAGACGACATAGGGCAGGAATAGCCAGGCGGAGATGCGGTCACCACGCCAACTCATGCCTGTGAAGGCAAGGATGGCGACGAGCAGCGGGATGATCGCCACCAACCCCAGCGCCGGGCTCTGATAGCCGAAGAAGGCGGGTGACCAGAGAAAGTTCAGAATCATCTGCATGAACCAGATCTGCATGCGCGCCGAAGCCGGGGAGTCGATCCAGGTGCGCGCGCCGGCGACAGCGATCAGCACGTAGAGCGTCGTCCAGACGGGTCCGAAAATCCAGGCAGGAGGCTGGAAGAAGGGCTTCTGGAGCGATTGGTACCATTCGCCCGGCATGTTGCTGACGCCGCTGAGTGCACCGATGCCGACGACGGCAACAATGAACAGGACATAGGTGATCGGTTTCTTCATGGGCGGGAACATAGGGCGGCCGCTGTGCTGCGCCAGTGCCTGCTCAATCGAGCCGGACGATATGCTGGTCCCAGGCGACGGCGCTGCGGGTTTCGTTGAAACGCCCTCTATAGGAGGAGACGGCGATGCCCTTTTCCGCCGGTGCGACGCCCGCGGCGTCAAGGATCGGCTGTTCGTCCATCACCGCGCCTGTTCTCGCATCCAGGCTCACGGCCAGCCCGCCCTTCGGGGACGTCAGCCCGACGATGCCGTCCCGGCGGTTGACGGCGATCGCTCCGACATAGTTTGCCAACCCCTCCGTCACACGGTCCGGCAG
>JAEWKX010000421.1 GCA_023393575.1 Pseudomonadota bacterium | reverse complement strand
CCATCGCGGCGCCCCCCAGCGGGGGAGGGTAGAGCCGATCGGCAGCCTCCAGACCGACCGCAAGCCCCGCCCCGAGAATAACGGCCGCTCCCAGTCCTGCCACGATGCGTTGTACGGCTTTCATCTCACGGCGCCGCCAGGACCTCCATCCGGCCCGCTGAGGTACGCGCGGAGAATTGTGGACGATACATATCCTCCACCTGCGCCGCCGGATGGTCGTAGACGCCTGGCGTTACTGCCCGAACGACATAGGCGAGGCTGATTTCGCGATTGTCGCCGGCATTGCGATTGAAGGCGGCCACGAAGCGGTCGTTGCGGAACTCCGCATGCGCCGGCTCCACCTCGCCGATCCATTCGAAATTGGTAAGCTGCGCACTGTCCACCA
Organism: Pseudomonadota bacterium; assembly: GCA_023393575.1. Taxonomy (GTDB): domain Bacteria; phylum Pseudomonadota; class Alphaproteobacteria; order Rhizobiales; family Rhizobiaceae; genus Neorhizobium. The sequence continues at coordinate 4,167 of JAEWKX010000421.1, read as the reverse complement.
GGCTCGGATTGTCGATCTCGAAGCCTGCGGGCAGGAGGTCCTGGACGAGGATGCGCGATGGCCAGTCGTTCGTCTCCGTGATCGTCAGGACCACGACATAGCGTTCATTCTGGCGCGCCGCGCTGACATTGGCCGGCTCCCCGTCCAGCGTATAGTAGCTGCGGTCGATGGAGAACCCATCGCCCCCCGCGGAGGGCGGCAGAGCTGGCGCTGCAACGGTGGTCACGGCAGCCGAAACGGGATTCTTGCCGGTGTTGGCGACCGTCAGCGGATGATCGAGAACGGCGTCTCCGTCCATTTTCGTCATCAGCACACCACGGTGGACGGTGCCGTTGACATCGAGCGAAAGATCCTCGTCACCCAGTTGGAGGGCATGGGCCGCGAGCAGCATCCACGCTTGCTCCTGGGTGCTGGTAAAGGCCTTCTGCTCCCATTCCCTGGCGACGATGCCGGCAAGCGCGGGAACAATCGGTGGTACCGGTCGGCTTTCCGACGCCAAAGCCAGAACGGCGGCTCCATCCCTCAGCGACGAGCCGTAGTCGGAACGGGCAAGGCTCACCTGCTGCAGGTGCGACCGTTCCGTCATCCCGAGCGCTTCGACGAAGACATTGCGTGAACGTTGCGCATCACCATAGAGCGCGAGTGCTGCAGCGATATGCGCCCTGGCAAGCGGCGTTGGGAACTCACCCAGCATCGTATCGGCATAATAGCGCAGATCGCTGATCGCGGCCTTGCGGTTGCGCGCCAGCACATAGAGTCCATAGGCAATCTCGTTGCCCTGGTCTCGGACATTGGTCGTATAGGCAAGCGTGTTCTGCAGGCTCTCCAGGGCCTGCACCAGCGCCTGCTCCGGAACCTCATACCCTTGTTCTCGGGCCCGGGTCAGGAAGTCCGTAACATAGGCGTCGAGCCACAGATCACCGCCGCCCGGGCCCCAGAGACCGAAGCTTCCGGCGGAGGACTGGTTCGCGAGGATGCGACGGATCGCGTCCTGTACCCGCGCCTTCACCGCCGCATCGTCGGCCATCCCGTTCCGGACGGCAAGCTCGCTGAGATAGAGCAGCGGCAGAGCCCGGCTCGTCGTCTGCTCCGTGCAGCCATAGGGGTAGCGGTCAAGGCTCATCAGCAAGGCCGGGATGTCGAAGGAACCGGAGCGGCTTACATTGACGCTGACGGAGGCGCCGGGAAGGATGCTGTCGGCCAGCAGGTCGCCGCTTACCGTCAGGCTGTTGCCGGGTGCCAGGGGAACCACGCGCCGCACGGTCATCGGCAGCGTTGCCGGCCGCACGGGTATGCTCAGCATCTGCTTCAGCGACAGGCCGGAAGCATGGGTGAGGTGCAACGCGATCTCACCGGTTCCGGGTTCGATAGCGCTGACCGGGATGGTCAGTTCCGTCTTTCCGGCCGTCTCGAGCTGGATCGCGCGGGCTGGCCCACCCTGTACCGACACGGCATCATTGGTGTCGATCGCGAGCCGATACTCACCGGCCGGTCCATCGGTGTTGGCGATGTCGAGGCGCAGGCGGCTTTCATCGCCGGGGGCAAGGAACCGAGGCAGGCTTGCCGTGAGCACCACCGGATCGCGGATCACCACGTCCTTGACGGCATGCCCGACGCCGGTCTTCGACCATGCGACCGCCATCACCCGCGCCGTACCGTTGAACTGCGGAATGTCGAACGACACCCGCGCCTTGCCTTGACCATCGAGACGAACCGGCCCGGAGAAGAAGGCAACCAGCTTTTCCGTCGGAGGATCGCCCTGCAGCGCCATGCTTCCACCATCGCCTCCGGTGCGGATGCGGCCCATGGAGCCTAACGAGCCATCGATCAGACGGCCGTAGAGATCGCGGATTTCGAGGCCGAGCCGCCGTTGGCCGAAATACCAGTCGTCCGGGGCCGGCGGCTCATATCGGGTCAGGTTGAGAATGCCGACATCTACGGCTGCAACCGTGACATAGGCTTCTTCGTCGGCGCCCGCACCGGTAACCTGCACACCGATTGCGAGCGGTTGCCTCGGTAGCGTCCGATCCGGAGCCTCCAGGGAAACCTTCAGGTCGCGTTCCTGCGGATCGACCTTCAGCCACACGATGCCGATGGACCGCATCGGCATACGGCTTTCCTGTGCATCGCCGGGCCGGAAGAGGGTGGCCGTCACATAGGCGCCAGCCCCCCATTCGGACGTCACCGGAATCAGCACTTCCCCACCGCCTTCCGGGAGACTTTCGCTCTGTACCGCGACAAGCTCCTCCGAGCCAGCGGCTACCAGCAGTTCGCCGGCATAGCGAGACACGATCTTCAGCTTCGCGGTGTCGCCGATCTTGTAGCTTTTCTTGTCCAGGGCGACTTCCAGCGCATCCGGCGTTTCCGTCGTGGAGGCTGTCACAAACCAGCCGGCATCGAACTCGACGCTGGATACCGCCCCGTCGTTCCCGTCACTTTCCACCTCGAGCCGGTAACGACCCCAGTCTACCGGTACGGATATCCGTGTCCCCTCCATCCTGAGGTCAACCCGTCCGTCGGAAACCTGGCTGGTACGGCTGACCGGCTCGTAGCGCCATGCATTGCCTTCCCTGTACCACTGGTAATCCTGCTCGATCTTCAGAAGCTTCCACGATAGGCCCGCTGTAATGCGGTTTCCGTCGGGATCGAGCGCGATGACATGGAAATTACCGACGGCGTTTTCTGCGAGGTCGCCGGAAAACTCCGGCTTGATGCCGATCCTGTCCGTTTCCGGCTTGACCGGTAGCGTCAGCGTTCGCTCGACGGCGCGTCCACCGCCTTCGCGCATGCGGATGACGATATCGGCGGTCAGCAGGCGCGTCGTGGCAGGAACCTCGTCCACTGCCACGGCGATCTGCGCCTTGCCCTCCTCATCCAGCATCGGCAGCCCGTCAAGCGGTATGCGGACAGCCTCGATCCCCTCTTCATCCACCAGTCCGAACTGGTAGCCCGCAAATTCCGAATGCTCCCGGCTCGGCCGCAGCACCACCTCGCCCTCCAGCGACAGGCCGGCCGCCGGTGTCCCGTAGAGATAGCGGCCATCGACTGCGACCGGCGTGTCGCTGCCCGGCTCCAACTCCTTCACTTCGCTGCCGAGATCGAACTCGATGCGGTCCGGGACAAAATCATCCACGAGGAACGACTTCTCGCCGATCGGCGAACTCTTCGGATCGGTGAAGACCTGCAGTGTCCATGTGCCGCGCATCGCGGTCTCGAGAAGCGGCAGCCGCAGCGCATAGCCGCCGAGGGCTCCGTTCTCGACCACCCGCTGTTCCTCTACCCCGTCAGGGCGAAGGAACACGAAGGTGAGCGGCAGGTTCTCGATCGCATTGGCGCCAACGTCGCGTGCCAGCGCCGAGGCATGTACGGTTTCTCCCGGCCGGTAGATGCCACGCTCGGTCCAGGCGAGGACGTCGATCGCGCCTGGCGCGGGGCGCCCGGTGACGCCGCGGTCGGAAAGGTCGAAGCCGGCGCGAGTCATGTCGAGGAACACAAAATCCTCTTCGCCGCGGCGGGCGGTCAGAACTGCCGGAGCCATGGCGGCCGTCCCGCGTATAAGACCGGCTGAGAACACGGCACGCCCGTCGGCGCCGCTGGTGGCCGTGCCCAGTATCTCGTTGTTCCTGGCAAGCAGTTGCAGCTCTACGCCTTCGAGACTCAGGGCGGTGCCGAGCGAGCGCACGAAGACATGCAGGCCGTCGGTTCCGGCATAGGTGGAAAGGCCGATATCGGAGACGACGAACCACTGCGTCGCCTTGCTGGTCCAGTCCTGGCTGATGGTATTGGCTGCCTCGGCCGTCATCGCGTAGACACCGGGCTCGCGCGTGGGAAGCGCCTCATCGACGGGGAAGCTGGTAACGACTTCGCGGTTCAGCTCCTGTCCGAGCTCGATCGAGCCTTGCCAGACCAGTTCGCCGCTTTCCTGTTCGATCCGGGAAGCGTTGTAACCGTCCATCTGGGTCAGGAACTGCGAATTGGTAAGGAGCGTGACAAGATTCCGGTCACCGATCCGGTAGAGTTTCAGGTCCGCCCGCTCCGCGTTGACGGCGACGAGAGGAATGCCGCGCCGCGCCGTCGCCGGCAGCACGAAGGCATCGCCGGTGAAGCGGACCGCCGGCGCACGGTCCTTCACGTAAAGGTCGAGATCGACCTGCGTTTCCAGAACCA
>JAEWKX010000370.1 GCA_023393575.1 Pseudomonadota bacterium | reverse complement strand
TCTCAACCCCACGGCGGGGGCGCCGGCCGGCGCCTTCATTCCTCAATGACATGCTGACGGGCAGGCGCCCGGGTTCGCCCAAGGAGGCGATCATGTCCGCCGTAGAAAACAAGCCGGCCTTTTCATTTCTTCATACCGCCCTTCCCATAGCTCTGATCTCGACGCTGACCGTCGGAGTTGTCCATCAGGCGGGGTTCCTTGCCGCGTCGCCGCCCACGGCCGCACTCTACGAACCCCAGGCCGTCGTTATTCCTCCTCGAACCTTCCGCTATCGGGCGGATGGCGAGTTCATCCGTGGTATTCATCCCGTCGACGCGCCGATGTCTACCGTCCGGCGGACCGACGCCCTGACGATCATGAAGCATCAAGTGACGATCTCGGAATACGATGCATGCGTCATGGAAAGCGCCTGCTCTCCCGCGGCCGGGCCGGCTGCACCCCAGACCACCCTTCCTGTGACGGGGGTCAGTTACGACGATGCGCTTGCCTATGCTCGCTGGCTCTCGCGAAAGACGGGGGAATACTGGACCGTCCCCTCGGACCAGGATCTCGCCTTCGCCGCCGGCAAGCGCTTCCCCGACGATGCCTCGGGCCTCGACCCGGACAACAAGAACCCCGCACTGAAGTGGATCGCCGATTACGAACGGGAGGCAGCCTCGCGTTCCAAGCGCGATCCCGCTCCTCGCCCCGCCGGCAGCTTCGGAGAAAACGAGTACGGCCTCTCCGATTTCGGAGGCAATGTCTGGGAATGGACCGCCACCTGCCACCGGCGGGTTCATCTCTACACCAACGGCACACAGGAGAAGGTGGAGACCATCTGCGGCGTCAACGTCGCGGTCGGACCACACCGCTCTCCGACAAGCACGTTCATTCGAGACCCCAGGGGCGGCGGCTGCTCGGTCGGAACACCTCCCGATAACCTCGGCTTCCGGCTCGTGAAATCGACCAAATGGTATGCACCGTTCCTGCAGGCCCTTCGCCAGAAAGGCATCATTACGTAACCTGATGCCGCAGGTACGGCTGGCCTCTTCCGACGGCGGTGGTGATCATGTATCCTTCCGCGCGATATCGGAGAGTGACAGAGTGAAGATCGACAAGAGCCTGGTCCGGGCGTTTCCGCTGTTCGAAAAGATGAACGACGAAAGCTTGGAAAAGCTGCTGACCCATTCAACCTCGCGGCGCGTCCCCCCGGGCGAAGCGGTATTCGAGCAGGGAGCACCGGCGACCCACTTCTTCCTGCTTCTCCACGGGCGTCTCAAGGTCACGCAGGTAACGGCAAGCGGCCAGCAGATCATCGTCCGCGTCGTTCATCCGGGTGACCTTTTCGGGTTCGCGAAAGCGCTTCAGCGTTCCGACTATCCAGGCACGGCAATCGCGGCTTCCGACAGTGTAGCACTCAGCTGGCCGACGCATCTGTGGCCGGAGTTCATCGACCACCATCCCAAGCTGGCCGTATCGGCGATGCATACGATCGGCCAGCGACTTGAAGAGGCCCATACCCGCATCCGCGAGATGTCGACGGAGGAGGTCGAAAGGCGCGTGGCACATGCGGTGTTGCGCCTGACCAAGCAGGCCGGCAAGGCAGAGGGATCCGGCATCCGGATCGACTTTCCGATTTCCCGCCAGGATATCGCCGAGATGACAGGCACCACCCTCCATACCGTGTCACGCATCCTGAGTGCCTGGGAGAACAAAGGTCTCGTCGAGGGCGGACGGCAGAAGCTTCTTGTCTGCGACATCAAGGGGCTGTCCGATCTTGCCGAGAGCGGCAAGGATTAACACGGAACTGCAAGTGCAGCCCGGGTGACTATGGCCGTGTTGTTCGGCACTACCATCCCCGGTTAGTCAGACCGCAGGCAGAAGGTCTGTCCTGCGGAATTCAGTTGCATTCCTGGCTCCGGAGCAAAACAACTCCATGAGGAGACACACCTCCCCTATCGCATGGCCCACGTCATGCGACAGGAAAAGTGTGGCGCCACCGTTGGATCGTAATCACTCTCGCCTTTCGACACGTCCCCGCCGATCAGGCAGGATCCGGAAAGCTGTCCGACGTTTATGAACCCGCTCTCACGTGTAATTGGAGTACAGGGCATTGGCACGCGTGAGATGGCGCCCCATCGCTGCTCCTGCGGCCTCTGCATCATTATTCCGGATAGCGTCCAGAATGAGCTTATGCTCCTCGATCGTTAGTTGTTCTGCGCCTTTTACGACCACCATGTCTGTCTTGAATCGGGTCAGCCAGACGAGCATGCCCGAAACAGCGGCGGCTATAAGGGAGTTGCCGCTGATCCCCGCCAGAATCTCGTGGAAGCGCATGTCAGTTGCCACGAAAGCTGCAGAGTCTCCTTGCTGGGCTTGCATGTCCTTTATGCACTCATCAAGGAAACGAATGTCGTTGGCTGTTGCGCTCGTTGCGGCCATCCGCGCCAGTCCCACCTCGATCATGATTCGCGCCGATTTCAGTTCCTCAAGACCTTTCGGGTTGTCCGCCAGGAGTAATATCATGGCGGCCGAGATCTGATCGATGATCGCCTCTGGCGTTGGTTTGACGACCCGGGCTCGTTCACCGTGCGAAATGCGGATCAAGCCCATCTGCTGTAGCGTCAGCATGGCTTCACGGATCGAAGGCCGTCCCACGCCGATCATCGCCATCAGCTCACGTTCAGAGGGGAGCTGTGATCCCGGCGGGAATTCCTTCGAGGCGATCGTTTCGATGAGACGATCCAGCACGGACTGATACAGTTTCTTTTTCTGAATGGGTTCCAT
>JAEWKX010000335.1 GCA_023393575.1 Pseudomonadota bacterium | reverse complement strand
TCCTTCGGGTTCGGCGGCACGAACGCCTCGCTCGTCCTGCGCCGGTACGACGCCTGAAGATGCCCGGACCGGGCGGTTCGCCCGCCCGGCCGCCTGTCAACGAGCCTGTTTTTTGCCGTATTGCTTGGCCAAAAGGGCGGTAAGGACCGTGCATTCTAGGGGGGCATAGTGAACAACGACAGTCATATGGCCGACACGCCGCATAGTCATGGCGGCGGCCACGGACCGATCATCCCGAAATCTCCCAGCGAGGCGCTGAAACCGGAGCGGGTGCCGGAGCCGCCGCGCCGGTCGCGCAAGGCGCGCAGCCAGCTTGTCATCTTCCTGAACATCGTCATGACCATGGTGGTCATCGTCTGCGTTGTCGCGGTCGCCGCCTTCTACTACATGGTGTCCAGCTTCCAGAAGCCGGGTCCGCTGGAGGCGAACACCCATTTCATGGTGCGCGCCGGCAACGGGCTCGCCGAAATCGCCAACAATCTGGAGCGGAACGGGATCGTCAGCGACGCCCGCGTCTTCCGCTATGTCAGCGCCACCTACCTGCGCGACGGCGGCACGCTGAAGGCGGGCGAGTACGAGATCAAGGCAGGCGCTTCCATGAAGGAAATCATGGAACTCCTGGAATCCGGCAAGTCGATCCTCTATTCGGTGGTGCTGCCGGAAGGCCTGACCGTCCGCCAGATGATGCTCCGGCTCGCCGAGGACCCTGTGCTGGAAGGAGAACTGCCGGCGGAACTGCCGCCGGAAGGCTCGCTTCGTCCCGACACCTACAAGTTCTCCCGCGGAACGAAGCGTGGCGAGATCGTCCAGCAGATGCGCGTCGCCCAGGAAAGACTGATCGACCAGATCTGGGAAAAGCGTGATCCCGATCTTCCCATCGAGACGAAGGAGGAGTTCGTCACGCTGGCCTCGATCGTGGAGAAGGAGACGGGCATCGATGACGAACGCGCGCGTGTCGCGTCCGTCTTCATCAACCGTCTGCAGAAGGGAATGCGCTTGCAGTCGGACCCGACGATCATCTATGGCCTCTTCGGGGGCGAGGGAAAGCCGGCGGACCGGCCGATCTACAAGTCGGACCTGGAGAAGGAAACGCCGTACAACACCTATGTGATCAAGGGCCTGCCGCCGACGCCGATCGCCAATCCGGGCCGCGCGGCCTTGGAGGCGGTGGCCAATCCATGGCGGACGAAGGACCTCTATTTCGTGGCCGACGGCACCGGCGGCCATGCCTTTGCGGCGACGCTGGAGGAGCATAATGCCAACGTCCGCCGCTGGCGCCGCCTCGAGGCGGAGCGGGCAGATAGCGCCGAGGCTGAGTTGTCCGATGGCCAGCCGGGCGGGGACGAGGCCGAGAAACCGGCCAACTAGGCCGCACCGCTGACCGGAGGATGGAATGGGTCTTCAGTCGATGACGGGCTTCGCCCGTGGCGAAGGAAGCTACGGGCGCTATCGCATCGTCTGGGAGCTCCGTTCGGTGAACGGCAAGGGCCTCGACATCAGGTTGCGGCTTCCTCCGGGGCTGGAGCGGCTTGAACCGGACGTGCGGCGGCTTGTCGGCGAAAAGGTGACGCGGGGCAACATCCAGGCATCGCTGGCTCTTTCCGCATCCGAGACGAAGCTGGAGGCGGTGCTGAACCGGGAGGCCCTCGATGCGGTCCTGTCGCTTCGGGCCGGTCTGGGCGAGGTTATCGACCCGGCGCCCCTGCGGCTTGACACCCTTCTCGGCATTCGCGGTATTATCGACATCCGGGAAGCGGAGGAGAGCGAGGAGGAAGCGGCTGCTCGCGATGATGAAATCCTCGCCAGCCTCCGGCGCGCCCTGATCCATCTGGCGCAGATGCGGGAGCAGGAGGGGGCGGCACTTGCGGAGGTGATGGGCCGGCAGGTTGATCGGATCGAGGAACTGACGATGGCGGTTGAGCGGGATCCGTCCCGTTCTCCCGAGGAGATCGCTCGCCGGCTGCAGCACCAGGTCGCCGCATTGCTCCGGGAGGGCTCACAATCGCTCGATCCGGTCCGTCTTCATGCCGAGGTGGCGCTGCTCGCAACCAAGGGGGACCTCCGCGAGGAAATCGACCGGCTGAAGGCGCATGTGGCCGCCACGCGCGATCTCCTGGGGAAGGGTGGTCCGGTGGGGCGCCGACTCGATTTTCTGGCGCAGGAATTCAATCGCGAATCGAATACCATCTGCTCGAAATCGAACTCGGCCACTGTCACCGCCGTCGGCGTCGAGCTCAAAGTCGTCATCGACCAGTTCCGCGAACAGGTCCAGAATCTGGAGTGATACATGAGCCCTGCGGCGTCCAGCCCGTCCAAGATTGCACGCCGCGGCTTGATGCTGGTGCTGTCGTCGCCATCCGGTGCGGGCAAGTCCACCATTGCGCGTAACCTGCTGGACGACGATCACAGCCTGGAAATCTCGGTGAGCGTCACGACGCGCCAGAAGCGGCCGAGCGAGATTGCCGGCAAGCACTACCATTTCATCACGGTGCCGCAGTTCGAGAAGATGCGCGACGCGGGCGACCTCCTGGAATGGGCCGAAGTTCATGGAAACTACTACGGCACCCCGCGCGAGCCGGTGGAGCAGGCGATGGCACAGGGCCGCGACATGCTCTTCGACATTGACTGGCAGGGTGCCCTACAACTGCAGGAGAAGATGAAGGCGGATGTCGTCTCCATCTTCGTCCTTCCGCCTTCGATGACCGAGCTTCAGT
>JAEWKX010000276.1 GCA_023393575.1 Pseudomonadota bacterium | reverse complement strand
CGGTTGACCTGTTCGAACACGTAAGGTGGCAATCGGCGGACTTTGTGAAACTCTTCCATGACTTTCCCCGTGAAGAGACGCGCGGCAAGTTGCGGCGCAGGGATATTCGCCTTTCGGCGATTTGGTGGTTTGCTGCCAATCCACCGCAAACGCAAGTGTTAATTGGCGATCGCCGCCTCCGCCTCGCGACCATGTTCGGCCGCCAGCCGCCGCAGTTCTGCGAGGCGACGTCTGTACTCGGCCTCCGTGACGCTGCCGTTGGCGCGCGCGGTGGCGAGCGCCGAAAGCTGGGCTTCCGATCCGGCCGCCTCGTCGTCACTTATCTGGACATTGGCCGCGGCCAATGTGCGGTCGAAGGTCGGATAGGTTCCGCTGTCGCGCTTGACGATCGGCCCCGTCGGCGGCGGAGGTGCGTCCGACACGACGGTGGCGGTCGGAGCGGTGTTGGGTATCCCGTCGTCAAGGGCGAAGCTGTTGCATCCGGCCAGCAGAATCGGCAGCGCGGCGATGCCGAGGATGAGTGGCGCCTTGGCCGCCAAATATCTGATATTTTCCATGTTCTTCGCCCGTTCCGGCATTTTGGTCGCGACGCGATTTCTAACGCCGGTCGCTGGCACTTGTATTCGTTTTCGGGCACAATGTACAAAAATAATCAAACAACAAGAACAGCCTGCGGGAGGAACGATTGTCCGATAGACGGGAGGAGAAGGAGACCGACGCCAACGGCTTTCCCGGCTTCGACCCGAAGTCGATCGAAGCCTACATGGTAAAGGACCCGCAGGCGCTGACCCTCAATCTCGCCAGGGCGCTGGAGCATCTCGGGCAGGCGGCTTCCTAATGGCTCGGCTCACAGGAGCGCGAAGCGCCCGATGCCGCCGATCCGGTGACCGACCTTGTCCGGACGCTGTCGCAGGTGGCCGAATACTGGGTGTCGGACCCGAAACGCACGCTTGAAGCCCAGACCCTGCTCCTGTCCAGCTATATGGGCATCTGGACCCGCACGATGGCGCAGCTGGCAGGCACGCCGGCGCCGGAGCCCGATCCCCTTCCGAGGGACAAGCGTTTCAGCGACGATGATTGGATCCGGAACCCCTTCTTCGCCTTTCTCCGCCAGGCCTACCAGGTCACTGCCTCGTGGGCGGAGAAGCTGGTGACGGAGGCGGATGGTCTCGACGACCACACGCGGCTCAAGGCGACCTTCTATGTCCGGCAGATCACGGCGGCTCTGTCGCCGGCGAATTTCGCCCTGACCAATCCGGAAGTCTATCGGCATACGGTCGCGACCAGCGGCGCGAACCTCGTCGAGGGCATGCGCATGCTGGTGGAGGACGTGGCCGCCGGTGGCGGTGAACTGCGGCTTCGTCATACGGATCACAAGCAGTTCAAGGTCGGGGAGAATCTCGCCCTCACGCCAGGCAAGGTGATCGCCCAGAGCGACGTCTGCGAAATCATCCAGTACGATGCGTCGACCGAAACGGTTCTCAAGCGGCCGTTGCTGATCGTGCCGCCATGGATCAACAAGTTCTACATCCTCGACCTGACGCCGCAGAAGAGCTTCATCAAGTGGTGTGTCGACCAGGGCCATACCGTCTTCGTCATCTCCTGGGTGAACCCGGACGCGCGGCACGCGAAGAAGGATTGGGAAGCCTATATCGAGGAAGGGATCGAATTCGCTCTCGACACCGTGGAAAAGGCGACCGGAGAACGTCGGGTCAACGCTATCGGCTATTGCGTCGGCGGGACGCTGCTTGCCGCCGCGCTGGCGCTCCACGCGCAGAAGAAGGACCGCCGCATCGCTTCCGCGACTTTCCTGACGACCCAGGTGGATTTCACGCTGGCCGGCGATCTCAAGGTGTTCGTCGATGAAGAGCAGTTGACCGCGATCGAGAAGCAGATGGAGAGGTCCGGCTATCTCGAGGGTTCGCGTATGGCGAACGCTTTCAACATGCTGCGTGCGTCCGAACTGATCTGGCCCTATGTCGTCAGCAACTACCTGATGGGCAAGGAGCCCCTGCCCTTCGACCTGCTCTACTGGAACGCCGATTCCACCCGCATGGCGGCCGCCAACCACGCCTACTACCTGCGCAACTGCTATCTCGACAACAGGCTGAGCAAGGGGGAGATGAAGCTCGGCGGAAGAATCATCTCGCTGAAGGACGTCAAGATACCTATCTTCAACCTGGCCACCCGGGAGGACCATATCGCGCCCCCGCGCTCGGTGTTCAAGGGGGCGGGCTTGTTCGGCGGACCGGTGGAATTCGTGCTGAGCGGTTCCGGGCACATCGCCGGTGTGGTCAACCCGCCCGACAGGCAGAAGTACCAGTACTGGACCAATGGCAAGCCGCACGGCGATTTCGACGAATGGGTCACCAGGGCGCGGGAAACGACGGGGTCGTGGTGGCCGCACTGGCATGCCTGGATCGAGAGGCGCAGCAAGGACCGCGTCGACGCCCGCAAGCCGGGCGGGGACGCCCTTAACGCCATTGCGGACGCACCGGGCACCTATGTCCTCGAACGCGTCTGATCGCAGCAATGATCTTCGATCCGCCGCTCGTACCGGCCAGACTGCTGCAACGCTACAAGCGCTTCCTGTTCGACGCGATCCTCGATGACGGTACGCAGATCACGGGTTTCTGCCCGAACACCGGCTCGATGCGCGGACTGACGGCGCCCGGTTCCCGGATCTGGATATCGCTGCATGACAGCCCGACACGGAAGTACGGCCACATGCTAGAACTGGTGGAAGCGGACGGAACGCTGGTCGGTGTCAACGCCGCCTTTGCCAACCGCCTGGCGGAGGAGGCACTGCGCAACGGCTTGGTGCCTGCCCTTTCCGGCTATGGAAGCCTGCATCGCGAGCAGCGTTACGGCAACAGGTCCCGCATCGACTTCCTGCTCAGGGAACCGGGGCGGCGGGACTGCTATGTCGAGGTAAAGAACGTTCACTTCATGCGCGAGAGCGGCTTGGCGGAATTCCCGGACACCGTGACCATTCGCGGCACAAAGCATCTGGGCGAGCTTTGTGAGGTCGTGGCAGCCGGTCACCGAGCGGTGATGCTCTATGTGGTGCAGCGGCAGGATTGTGAACGCTTCGGGCTTTGCACCGATCTCGATCCGCGTTATGCCGCAGCCTTCCGGCGGGCAGCCGAGCGTGGCGTCGAAGCCTATGTCCTGCGGTGCCGGGTGACGCCGGCGGAAATCGCGGTCATTGACATGATCGGCATGGACGAGGCCGGCCTAGCTGCATTATGAACGTGGAAATTGTGAGAGCATCCGGATGGTGAACTATATCGACGCGGCCGCAGCGCCCCTGAAGAACACGGGTGCGATCCGGCTCTACAGCGCGGACGATTTTGCCGGCATGCGCAAGGCCTGCCTGCTGACCGCCCGCTGCCTGGACGAGCTCGCCGCCATCGTCAAGCCGGGCATCACGACCAGCGCGATCGACCGATTCGTGTTCGAGTTCGGGATGGATCACGGCGCACTGCCGGCGACACTCAACTACCGTGGCTATAAATACTCGGTCTGTACCTCCATCAACCACGTCGTCTGCCACGGAATGCCGGACGACAAGCCGTTGCGCGAGGGCGACATCCTCAACATCGACGTCACCTATGTCCTCGAGGGCTGGCACGGCGATTCAAGCCGCATGTATCCGGTCGGACAGCTCAAGCGTGCCGCCGAGCGGCTGCTGGAAGTGACCTACGAGTGCCTGATGCGCGGCATAGAGGCAGTACGGCCGGGCGCCCGGACCGGCGCGATCGGACAGGCAATCCAGACCTATGCCGAAGCGGAGCGTTGCTCCGTGGTCCGCGATTTCTGCGGCCACGGGGTCGGGCGCCTGTTCCACGACATCCCGAACATCCTGCATTACGGCCGCGCCGATGAAGGCCCGGAATTGCGCGAAGGCATGATCTTCACCATCGAGCCGATGATCAATCTCGGCAAGCCCCATGTGAAGGTCCTGGCCGACGGCTGGACCGCCGTGACGCGCGATCGTTCGCTCTCGGCCCAGTACGAACACGCTGTCGGCGTCACGGCCACAGGCTGTGAAGTCTTCACCCTCTCTCCCGCCGGTCTCGACCGCCCGGGCCTGCCGCCGCTCAAGAGGTAGCGCATGACGAACCGCCCCGCCCCTCCGCATGACGGCGAAGCGCCTGCCATGGACGAGGAGGCGGACGAGCGCGGTTTCTTCGCCGAACAGCCTCCCAAACCGGCCGCCCTGAAGAAGAGCGGCCTGTTGCCGCGCGACGACAAGCAGGCGCACTACCACGGGCACCGTGACCGGCTGCGGGCACGTTTCCGCGATCACGGCGACACGGCGCTCGCCGATTACGAGATTCTCGAGCTCCTGCTCTTCCGGCTCATCCCGCGACGCGACACAAAGCCGATTGCCAAGGCGCTGATCGAGCGTTTCGGCAATCTCGCCGGCGTTTTCGGGGCTCCTGCCGCCCTACTGCAGGAGGTGGGCGGCGTCGGGGACGCCGTGGCCCACGATCTGAAGCTCGTTTCCACCGTCGCCCACCGGATGCTGAGGAGCGAGTTGCGCGGCAAGCAGGTGCTGTCCTCCTGGTCATCCGTGATCGACTACTGCCACGCGGCGATGGCCTACGAGGCGCGGGAGCAGTTCCGCATCCTCTTCCTGGACAAGCGCAATGCGCTGATCGCCGACGAGGTGCAGGGACGCGGCACCGTCGATCATACGCCGGTCTATCCGCGGGAGGTGGTGCGCCGGGCGCTGGAACTGTCGGCCACCGCCATCATCCTCGTCCACAACCACCCGAGCGGCGACCCGACGCCCTCGCGCGCCGACATCGACATGACGAAGACGATCGTCGATACGGCCAAGCCGCTCGGCATCACGGTCCACGACCACATCATCATCGGCAAGGAAGGCCATGCGAGCCTGCGCGGGCTGCGCCTGATCTGAACAATCCTGCCCATCCCAGCCGCGGGAGTAGCCTGGTCGTCATGAAAAAGCCGCGTCGAGTTGACGCGGCTTCGAAGGTCTGTCCGGATGAGCCCGCGCCGCGGGCTCCTTTCCGTTAGCGCGAATAGAATTCGACGACCAGGTTCGGTTCC
>JAEWKX010000228.1 GCA_023393575.1 Pseudomonadota bacterium | reverse complement strand
CACCGACGAAGGCCGAGACGCCGACGTCGAGCGCCTTGGTTGCGTCCTCCACCCTCAGATCGAAGGGAAGGGTGACGGGATGGTCATAGCCGATATCCTGCAGGTCGCCACTGGTGATGCGTTTCGGCACCGGATAGGCAAGCCTCTTGAGACTGACTCCGGCCTCTGCCGGCAACATCAGCTGCGGCGGGATCCCGGCATCTCCCGGCTCCCGCCAATAGGTGATCCAGCCGGGATTGGGCTCGATCTGAAGGGCGCCGCGCACCGTACCGTCGCGTGCGGGAGGAAGCGCGATCAGCCGCATTCGGCCGCCCTCGTTGGAAGCCCAGGGGGTCGTCTCCGCCCGACTGGCCGTCGGCCCGGCGAATGCAAGAACCAGAGCAAGCGGCAGCCACCTGAGCGCCGCGCTCGCAAAAGTGTGTCCGGCTGCAACTGTTTTCATGGGTGCAAGGCTCTACCTCAAGCGGATGAGGCAGGCCAGCGGCAAGATCCGGGCGGCGATCATTTTCAGTTGATTGCTGCGGGACGGTGCCCCATCTTGATACGGAACAACCGTCCGGCGCAGACCGGGCGAAGGAGGTCTGAATGGTCGTGAATAGTCTCCGGGATACGGGCGAGCGGGGCTTCCTCGACGGCCAGTTTCTGATCGCTATGCCGGGGCTGCAGGACGGCAACTTCGTCCGGTCGGTCATCTATGTGTGCGCCCATTCGCCGGCGGGTGCGATGGGCTTCATCATCAACAGGGCGCAGCCGATATCCTTCGTCGATCTCCTGCTGCATCTCGAACTGATGGAGAAGGACGAGATCCCAGGTCTTCCCGAATCGGCCCGCCGCATGCCGGTGCTCACGGGCGGGCCGGTGGAGACCGGGCGTGGCTTCGTCCTCCATACGGAAGACTATGTCAGCGAATCCAGCATTCCCATGAACGAGGATATCTCGCTGACGGCCACCCTCGACATCGTCCGCGCCATCGGCGAGGGGCGGGGACCGCAGCGGGCGGCGATGCTGCTCGGTTATGCCGGCTGGGGCCCCGGACAGCTCGAGCTGGAACTTGCCGGCAACGGCTGGCTGAACTGCCCGGCCGTCGACGACCTGATCTTCGATCCGGCACTCGACAGCAAGTATGACCGCGCTCTCGCGCTGATGGGCATCACGCCCGAGGCCCTGTCACCTGATGCAGGTCACGCCTGACCGTCCGCGACAGCCTGGAACGAAGCAGTTCATCTCGCGTTCTCCCGGCGGATGGCAATCGTGCCATGGCGATAAGGAGTTCGCAGATGGGTAGCACCGGAGATAAGATGGCAGGCAAGGCCAACGAACTGGCGGGCAAGGTCCAGCAGGCCGCCGGCGATGCCGTGGACGACCGCGAAATGGAAGCTCGCGGCGCGGCGCGCGAGGCAAAGGGGCATGGCCAGCAGGCCAAGGGCGAAATCAAGGAAGGCGTGAAGAACATCGTTGATCGCGCCTGACCTGTCCCGCGTCGTATCGATCAACCCGCCTCGGTTTCCCGGGGCGGGTTTTTCGTATGCAGGCGCGTGCCCTCAGGCGCGCTTGGTCAGGGGGAACCTCTCCTTGAGAAGACGCAGCGTCGCCTCGCTGCTGGTCGGCGGCCCGAACAGGAAGCTTTGGCCGAAGTGGCAGCCCATCTTCGCCAGTTCCGATGCATCTTCATCCGTCTCGATGCCTTCGGCGACCACCGACATCTCCAGCGCCCGGGCCATCGCGATCACCGAGCGCAACAGCACGGCGCGCCGCTCGCGCACGTCGCGCACCAGCGCCTTGTCCAGCTTGATCGTGTCGAAGGGGAACTGCGTCAGGTAGGCGAGGGAGGAGTAGCCCGTGCCGAAATCGTCCAGGGCGAGCCCGATGCCGATCTCCTTCAGCTTGGTCAGCACCAGCCGCGCCTGCTCCGGGTTCTCCATCATCACGGACTCGGTCAGCTCCAGCTTCAGCTGGCGCGGATCGCATTCGCTCTTCGCCAGGAGGGCTCTTATATCGCTGTAGAGATTGTTGTTGAGGACCTGGGCGCTCGACAGGTTGACGGCCACGAAGATCGGCAGTTCGCCGGTCTGGTGCTGCCAGCCGATGAGATCGGACGAAGCGCGCTCCAGGGCGAACATCCCGAGCGGGCTGATAAGGTCGGACGCCTCGGCAATCGGAATGAAATCCGAAGGCGGGATGCTTCCCTTGCGCGGATGATCCCACCGCATGAGGGCTTCGAAGCCCGCAATCTCGCCGTCGCTGAGGCGGATGATCGGCTGGTAGGCGAGCGACAGTTCCTTGCGCTCGATGGCACGTCGCAGGTCCGTCTCGATCTGCAGACGGTCCGTACCGGAGGAGCGGAAGATCGGCCGGAACGGTTCGACGCGGTTGCCGCCGCCCCGCTTGGCCCGGTACATCGCAAGCTCCGCATTGCTGAGGAGCTCGATCCCGCTTTCCTGCTGGTCCACCCAGGAGGCGAGGCCGATGGATGCCGTCAGGATGATCTCGCGGTTGGCGAAGTTGATGGGAACCATGATCGCCTTCGAGACGGCGTCCGCAAAATCGGCGATCTTCACCGGGTCCTGCTCGGAAACCAGGATCAGCCCGAACTGATCGCCGGAGAGCCGCGCCAGGGTGTCCTGCGGACGCAGGAGGCGGCGGAGCCGGCGCGTCAGCGCGATCAGGATATTGTCGCCCGCAGCGATGCCGAGCGCATCGTTGACCTGCTTGTAGCGGTCGATGTCGATGGCCATGACGGTGGGGCGGACGTGTTCGCTGGAGGCGGCGAGCGTCAGTACGGCCTGCAGGCGGTCGAGGAAGACCTGGCGGTTCGGCAGGCCGGTCAGGTTGTCGTGCATGGCATCCTGCAGGAGCCGCTCGACCGAATTCTTCTGCTCCGTCACGTCGATGATGGTCCCGACGCAGCGGATGATCTCGCCGTCGGAGCCGAGCACAGGCCGGGCCCGGATCTGCATCCAGTGGAAATGCCCGTCTTCCGCCCGTACGCGGAATTCGTGGCTGAGACGGCCGCGCCGGTGCTCGAGCAGCACGTCGAGCGTGGCCTTGAAACGGTCGCGGTCGTCCGGGTGAAGCCGGGGCAGCCAGCCGCGGATGGGTCCGTGCATGTCGCCGGACGGCAGCCCGAGCCGCAGCGAGATGTCCGGGATCGTCACCACCCGGTCCCGCGAAACGTCCCAGTCCCACACCGTGTCGCCCGAGCCGGTCAGCGCCAGCGACTGCCGCTCTAGGTCCGAGAACAGCCCCTGCTGATAGGCGCCGCCCGCGAAGGCATGCTGCATGACCGTGAAGCCGATCAGCAGGACGATCAGCACGAGCCCGCCGCCGAGAGCCGGCTGGATGATGTCGTTGTCCAGTTGGCCGGTGACCGTCAGCCAGCCGCCGAACAGCCAGACGAGAATCAGCGCCCAGGTCGGCACGAGCAGGATCGCCCGGTCGAAGCGGTTGAGGCCGAGATAGATAATCAGCAGGATTCCGGCCGTGGCCGTCAGCGCGAAGGAAAGCCGGGCGACCCCCGAGGCGATGGAGGGGTCGTAGATCGCCACGCCGAACAGGAGCACGAGGCAGAAGATCCACGCGAACGTGGCATAGCCGAGATGGACGTGCCAGCGGTTGAGGTTGAGATAGGTGAAGAGGAAGATCACCAGGCTCGAGGCCAGGGCGACCTCCGCGCAGGCCCGCCATACCCGCTGGTCGCTGGCGGTGATGCTGATGAGCTTGTCGAGGAAGCCGAAGTCGACGCAGATATAGGCCAGCACCGCCCAGGCCAGTGCCGCGGCCGCCGGCAGCATCGAGGTTCCCTTGACGACGAAGAGAATGGTGAGGAAGACCGCCAGCAGGCCCGCAATACCCAGCACGATGCCGCGATAGAGGGTGAAGGCGTTGACGGTGTCCTTGTAGGCGGCCGGTTCCCAGAGATAGAGCTGCGGCAGGGTCGGCGTCGAAAGCTCGGCGACGAAGGTGATGACAGAGCCCGGATTGAGGGTGATGCGGAAGACGTCTGCATCCGGGCTTGGTTCCCGGTCGAGCGCGAAACCCTCGCTCGGCGTGATGGCAATGATCCGTTGGGCGCCGAGATCCGGCCAGATGAGCTTGGAGCCGACCATGCGGAAATGCGGTGCGACGATGACGCGCTCCAGCTGCTCTTCCGAAACGTTCGCAAGCGCGAAGACGGCCCAGTCGCCCTGGTGGGACGGGGAGCTCGAACGGACTTCGATCCGCCGGCGGATCCCGTCGGCCCCGGCGGCAGTGGACACCTGGAAGGCCTCGCCCTGGTTGGTATAGATGTCCGTCATCTCGGTGAGATCGAGCGCGGTATCGTCGCGGGAAATCTTCACCGGCTCGGCGGCATGGACATACGGAACCTGCAGCATCGCTGCCGCGAGCAGCCCAAGGAGCGGCAGCAGCATTGTCCGCAGGTACGCCATGACCGGGATGCGGGCGCTCATGGCCGCGTCATCTTCCCGAATTCACCGTCGTCCGGAAGCCGGGAATACATGAGATGGTCACGCCATTCCCCGTTGATCTTGAGATACTTTCGCAACAGGCCTTCTCGCTCGAAGCCGGCCTTCTCCAGCAGCCGGACACTCTTCCAGTTCTCCGGAATACAGGCTGCTTCAATTCGGTGCAACCGAAGTTGGCCATAGATATAGGGGATGGCGATATTGAGGGCTGCCAGCATGTGTCCCTGGCCGGAATGCCGCTCGCCCATCCAGTAGCCGATCATGCAGCTCTGCGCGGCACCCCGCCGGATATAGCCGATCGTCAACCCTCCGAGCAATGTCAGGTCAGGCCGGCTGAAAAGCAGGAGAGGCACGGCATAGCCGACTCGATATTCCTCGTTCCCGCGCTTGACCCGGGCCCTGAAGGAGGACTCCGAAAGCTCGTCGTCGCGCCAGGTGGGCTCCCACGGCTGCAGGAAGGCGCGGCTTTCGGTGCGCAGCCCGAGCCACTGGTCGTAATCGGAGCGCCGGGGGAGGCGGAGCAGATGGCGGTCGCTGCAGATGAGGGGGCCTTGCGGTTGCCGTGACAAAAACCGAAGGATCGATCCCGCCATGTCCCACTCCAGATGTCGTCGAGCGGCTGCCGCGCGCGGTCTGCGTCGAGGCCGCCCGGAAATGGGGCGGCCGATATGAAAGTGCCAGGGAATCGCGGCGCAGGCCGCGCCCGTGGCCTCTGGTCAAACGGCGGCACGCCTCGTTCCAACCGCTGTCGACGTGAGGGATCCGACGATTTCCTCCATCGGGGCCAGCTTCTCGATCGGACCGACGGCCGAGAGGGTCGGTGTCGTATCGAAGAAAAGTCGCCCGGAGAGGTCGGTCAGGCGCTGCGTCGTGATGCCTTCCAGCCGCTCCATCATCTCGTGGTTCGGGATCGGGCGGCCGTAGAGGATCATCTGCCGGGCGATCTGGCCTGCGCGGGCGGCGGGGCTCTCCTGGCCCATCAGCAGCTGCGCGCGGATCTGCGCCCGTGCCCGGTCGATCTCCTGGTCGTGAATGGTCTCCGATGCCTTGTGGAGCTCCTCGATGACGCCGGGGAGCAGCTTCGGAATGTCGTCGCCTCCCGTGGCGGCGTGGATGCCGAATATGCCGGTGTCGGAAAAGCCCCAGTGGAAGGCATAGACGGAGTAACAGAGGCCGCGATGCTCGCGGACCTCCTGGAAGAGCCGCGACGACATGCCGCCGCCGAGGATGTTGGCCAGGATCTGCGAGCAGTAGAAGTCCCGCATATGGTAGGCCTTGCCCTCGAAACCGATGAGAAGCTGCGCGTCCATCAGGTCGCGGACCTCGCGCATTTCTCCGCCGATATAACGAGCGGCCTCGAGCACGGGCGGCGCGCTGGGCGTCAGGGGCAGGCTCGCGAACCGCTCCTCGACCTGCTTGCAGAACTGGTCGTGATCGACCGCTCCGGCCGCAACCACGTACATGCGGTCGGTCGTGTAATTGCGCGAGAGATAGTTGCGGATCTGGGAGGGCGTGAAGCTCTTGACCGTTTCCGGCGTGCCGAGGATCGGTCGCCCGATGGTCTGGCCGAGATAGGCGATCTCGGAGAACTTGTCGAAGACGACATCGTCGGGGGTATCGTTGGCGGCGCCGATCTCCTGCAGGATGACGTGCTTTTCCCGCCGCAATTCATCGTCATCGAAATGGGACTCCGTCAGGATGTCCGCCAAAAGGTCCTCGGCCAGCGGCACATGGTCCTTGAGCA
>JAEWKX010000209.1 GCA_023393575.1 Pseudomonadota bacterium | reverse complement strand
CGGTTGAGATGGCGACCGCCGGCACGACCATCTTGAGGGAGTTCCAGAAGTAGCCCTTGATCCCCTCGCAGGTCACGCCGATGCAGGCCTGCCCCCACGCCTTCACCCAGGCCTCCGTCGAGGGCTCCCGCGGCAGCGCGAGCATGTCTCCTCCGCGGATCTCGGCAAGCGACTTCAGCGCGGTCGTCAGCATCACGTAGAGCGGCAGGAGATAGACCGCCGCCAGCAGGAACAGGAGGCCATAGATGAGGATGCGCGCAGTCCGCGCGGAGCCCGCGCTGACGGTTTCACCGGAGGCGCTCATGAACGCTTCTCCCGAAGCTCGGAATAAAGATAGGGAACGATGATGGCGGTGATGCCCATCAGCATCATCACGGCGCTCGCGGAGCCGACCGCCATCTGGCTGCGCGTGAAGGTGTAGGAATACATGAAGGTCGAAGGCAATTCCGTCGCATTGCCCGGACCGCCGCCCGTCAGCGCGATCACGAGGTCGTATGATTTGATTGCCATATGGGCAAGCACGATGATGGCAGACAGGAAGACCGGACGAAGCATCGGAATAATGATCCGCCGGTAGATTGCCGTGTTCGAGGCACCATCGATCTGCGCCGCCTTGATGATCTCTCCGTCGATCCCGCGCAGCCCGGCGAGGAACATCGCCATGATGAAACCAGACGCCTGCCAGACCCCCGCGATGACGATCGTATAGATCGCCATGTCGGTATTGATCAGCCAGTCGAACTTGAAGCTCTCCCAGCCGAGATTGTGCATGGTCTTCTCCAGTCCGAGGCCCGGATTGAGGAACCATTTCCAGGCCGTGCCGGTGACGACGAAGGAAAGAGCCATGGGGTAGAGAAAAATCGGCCGAAGCACGCCCTCGGCACGGATGCGCTGCTCCATCAGGATCGCGATGAAGAGGCCGATTGCGATGCAGAGGCCGATATAGAGGACGCCGAAGATCGCGAGGTTCTTGATCGCCATGTACCAGTTCGGTTGCGACCAGAGGCGATAATAGGCGTCGAAACCGACGAGGTCGTAGATGGGCAGGATGCGCGACCGCGTGAAGGAGAGATAGACCGTCCAGAGGATGAAGCCGTAGACGAATACGAGGGTGATCGCGAAAGACGGTGCCAGCACGATCCTCGGCAGCAGCGCGCCGAGTCGGGTTGCGGCGGTGTGCCTCGGGCGCTCTGGCGTGACAAACGGAACCGGGTCGATTGAAGTCATGCGCTACCTCCGGCCTAAGCCGGATCCTCGTCATGGGTCGGTGTGGAAAATGGCCGGGCAAGACCCGGCCATTCCAATCTATGTCGTGTGCGGTTACTGAGCGGCAGCGACGGCCTGCGGCAGCCGTTCCAGGGCCTGATCGGTGTTGATCTGGCCGTTCAGGTGCTGGGTAACGACGTCGAAGACGGCTTCCTTGACGGAAGACGGCTGGGCGTGACCATGCGCGAGCGACCCTGCAAGATTGCCGCTTGCGGCAGCTTCGGCGAGGTCCTTCATGCCCTTCTTGCCGCAATCGTCGAAGTCGGTGTCCGGAACGTCGGTGCGAGCCGGGACCGAACCCTTGACGGTGTTGAAGGCGATCTGGAAGGCCGGGTCCTCGACCGCAGCAGCCATCTTGAGCTGGGCGTTGCGCTTGTCCTCGCCGACGTCGAACATCACGAACTGGTCGGAGTTGAAGAGCACGGAACCTTGCGTGCCGGGGAAGCGGATGCAGACGAAGTCTTCGCCGGGCTTCTTATCGGCACGCAGCCACTCGCCCTTCGACCAGTCGCCCATCTGCTGGGCGCCCGCCTTGCCTTCGATCACCAGTGCGGTGGAGAGGTTCCAGTCGCGGCCGGAGAAGTTCGCGTCGAAATACTCGCGCAGCTTGGACATATCGTCGAAAACCTTGCGCATCGTGTCGCCGGAAAGCGCTTCCGCATCGGCATCGATAACCGCCTTCTTGTAGAAGTCCATGCCGCCGACCGAAAGGACGACGGATTCCCAGAGGGTGCCGTCCTGCCAGGGCTGGCCGCCGTGGGCGAGCGGTGTCAGGCCCTGTTCCTTGAACTTGTCGAGAAGGGCGAAGAGCTCGTCCATGTTTTCCGGCGCCTTACCGCCGGCCTTGTCGAGCGCAGCCTTGTTCAGCCACAGCCAGTTGGTGGAGTGGACGTTCACCGGAGCGGCGATCCAGTCGCCATCATATTTGGAGAACTCCTGTAGCGCGGCCGGGATGACCTTGTCCCAGCCCTGCTCGCTGGCCAGATCGTTCAGGTTGCCGACGACCCCCATTTCGGCCCAGTCCTTTATGTCGAAGCCCAGCATCTGGACGGCCGTCGGCGGATCGCCGGAGGTGACGCGGGCGCGAAGCGCCGTCATCGCCTGGACGCCGGAGCCGCCGGCAACCGGCATGTCCTGCCAGGAAATCCCCTGCTTCTGCAGGTTCTCCTTGAGCACGTTGAGCGCCGCGGCCTCCCCGCCCGAGGTCCACCAATGGAGGACTTCGACACTTTCCTGGGCCTTCGCGGCATTCGCGGCAAGCGCGATGACGGCGGCGCCGGCGGCCAGTTTCGTAAACATTCTGATATTCATGAGAATCTCCCTCTAGATCCGGGCTCCTCTCCGGATAGCAATTTATAACGATATAAACGGAGAGGATGTCAACCCCGCCACTCCTCTGGCCCAGAGGCACAAAAACCGTATTAAGCCGTTGTTTTAAACGACATCTACCCTTCCGTAAAAAATTCTTTCCCGCATGGCCACATGCATTTATAACGATATATTTAAGCCTCAGATGCGCAGGGCACCGGGACGAGGACCACATGGATGTCTGAAGACAGACGCAAGAAGCCGGCCGTGCGGGAGGGGGCGGCGGCCCCGGCGACGGAATCGAAACCGACGCTGAAGACGCTCGCGGAACTGACGGGTCTTGCCGTCACGACCGTATCCCGCGCCCTTGCCGAGGCTCCGCAGATTGCCTTGGAGACGCGCCTCCGCGTTCGCCGGGCGGCGGACGAGATCGGTTATCATCCCGACAGGGCGGCGCAAAGGCTGCGGACCGGCCGCACCAATGTCATCAGCCTGGTGCTCGACCCTCACGAGGAAATCCTCGGCTATGCCACATCGATGATCAATGGCCTGACCGAGGCGCTGCGCCGGACACCTTATCATCTGGTGATCACGCCGCATTTCTCCGACACGCCCCAGATCGAGCCAGTGCGCTACATCATGCGCAACCGCCTGGCCGACGGCATCATTTTCACCCGAACGGAGCCGTCCGACGAACGCGTGAGGCTCCTCCTGGAAAAGGATTTTCCGTTCATCTGCCACGGTCGAACGGAACTTGCGACGCCGCATCCCTACGTGGATTTCGACAACTATGCATTTGCGTATCAGGCGGCATGCAAGCTGATTGCATCGGGCGCTCGCAAGCTGTGCATCATCCTGCCACCGGAGCGGTTCACCTTCGCACATCACATGCGTCATGGCTTCATGACGGCGGTTCGGGAAGAAGGTGTTCCATTCGACATTCCGACCGAAGTAACGCTCGACAGCAAGTCGGACGCCATACGCGAGGTGATCTACCAACGTCTGCAGCAGCCGGATCGCCCGGACGGCTTCATCTGCGGCGGGGAGGTCTCTGCAATGGC
>JAEWKX010000122.1 GCA_023393575.1 Pseudomonadota bacterium | reverse complement strand
GCCTGGGCCAGCAGCGTTTCGAGATTCTTGGCCCCGAGCGACAGCGCGGTGATGCCGAAGCTCGCCGTGACCCGCAACGGCCCGCCGGGAGTGGTGACGAGACAGGAGGCGATCGCCGACCTGAGCTTTTCCGCGACCGCGAGTGCGCCCTCTCGGTCGACATAGAGCAGGATGATCGCGAATTCCTCCCCGCCCAGCCGTCCGAACAGGTCGCCGTCCCTGATCTGCTCACGGCAGGACGCTGCCACGCATTTCAGCACCTCGTCCCCGGCCGCGTGTCCATGGGTGTCGTTGACGGACTTGAAGTGGTCCACGTCGAACACGATGCAGCCCGCATCATGCGGGTGACGGGCGGCCAGCGAAATCACCCGGCCCGCCTCCTGCATGAAGGCACGGCGCGTCATCGCGCCGGTCAGGCTGTCCGTCGCCGCGGTCTGCAGCGCCTCGACGCGGTCCATGGCTATGCCGGCAATTTGCTGCAGGATCGAGAGATCCCGGCTGTTGAACGCGCGGGGCTGCCGGCCGATCGCGCAGACGGTGCCGACCGTATGGCCATCACGCGTCCTCAGCGGCACGCCCGCATAGAAGCGGACCTGCAGGTCGCCCGTCACGGCCGGATGCGATGCAAAGCGCGGATCGCGCGTCGCGTCCGGAACGATCATCGGCTCCTCGCTCTCCACGACATGCTGGCAGAAGGTGTCCTCGCGCGGCATTTCGTCCATGGGCAGGCCTGAACAGGCCTTGTACCACTGGCGATGGCTGTCCATGAAGGAAACCAGCCCGATCTCGACGGTGAATATCTCCTTGATCAGCCGGACCAGCCGATCGAAACCTTCGTCGCGCGGCGTGTCCAGCATGTCCAGGCTGTCGAGCACCGCGAGACGCTCCCGTTCCCGCCGTGCGGCCTCAGCCCCATGTCGTCCGAATGCTTGATCCACTGCCGTTCCGCCTTCCTCGTCATGCCGGTCTTCGGAAACTCGTATACAAGAGTTTGCACGAAATATGGCTTCGCCGGCGCAGGTGTCCAGGAAGGGCAGTTCGTCGCAAGTGCCGTGCCCGCCCTTCGCAATCCCTGTGCCATCGCCTATCTAGGGGTGGAACCCACCGGACTGGACGACATGCATCCCGATCTCAATGCCAGGGCGGCACATTCCGCCGAAATCCGCCAGCGCGCGACCGCCGAGATGAAGGCGATCGGCGTCGACGAGGCCTTCATCTCGAAACTCGTCGATACCTTCTACGGCCGGGTGCTTGCCCATCCCGTGCTCGGCCCGGTCTTCGACGCGCGGCTTTCCGGCCGCTGGCCTGAGCACATGGAGAAGATGAAGGCCTTCTGGTCCTCCGTCGCCTTCCGCACCGGCGCCTATGGCGGCAAGCCGGTCCAGGCGCATATGGGTGTCGCCAACATGACGCCCGACCTCTTCCCGCAGTGGCTCTCGCTGTTTTCCTCGACCCTCGACGACGTCGCCCCGAGCGAGGAGGCCAAGGCCTGGTTCATGGCCACCGCCGAACGCATCGCCAAAAGCCTGACGCTGTCGCTCTTCTACAATCCGGCACTGGACGATCCGGCGAGAAGAGGGGGTTGAGTATCCTTCTCTCCCGCAGTGGGGTGAGGGCCGGCGATTTCAGCATCTCGGCGGCAGCTGAGTGCCGGAATCGAACGTGGGTGGCAAGGCCTCCTGCCGGCGTCCGGATGCGCGGCGGAACGAAGCCATCCTGGCAATAGGCGCCGGAGACGACGAGGTCGTCCTTGAGAAAGATCGCGCCACCTCTCCATTTACGAGTGGCATGAGGAATTGACAACCAGGAATTGCCGCTGCATACTCTCATTGCTTGGGAGGGTAGGGGATGGAAACCTATGTGTTGTGGTGCGGGATAGCATTACTCGTCATCGGCATCATTACGGTTCTGCTGAAGCGCGAGGTCTCGACAGGACAAGCGCTTGTTCTGGCGTTTGGCGGCGCGCTTGTCGCTTTGCCACAGTTGGTGACCTTCGAATGGTCGCAGGGAACGCTCAAATTCACGACCAAGAGCGAGGCCGTTCAGATTACGGATCAGATAAAACACCTTTCGCAGCAGCAGGTGCAACTCGGCCAAAATCTCGTTTCCCTGACCGAGGCCCTTGGGAAGGTGACCACTCAAGTGGAAGCCATTCAGGCACGGCTGGAGCAACCTGCGAGCGCTCCCCAAACGAGCCTGCCCGCCTTCGATCCAGCAGATTGGCAGCGCCTGAAGCTCGACAGCCAGCGCGTCATCGAGGACTCGTCCACGACGTTCAGAGCTCTTGAGACGCTGCAGGAGAACCTGAGGGTTCAGCAGGTCCAATAACCGGCTCTTGGTCATTTCGGTGGAACTGCTGCTTGGCCCCGGATGCCCTCGGTTCCATAGGCACACTCCCCCAAAAATCCGCACACCACCCACCAGATATCAAGCACTTAACCCCATCCACATCCCCACTCCCCAAACCTCACCCCATACTTCCCCCGTCCCGCCGCGGATACACCGGGAGGCGTCCTGGCGAGGCGGGGCCGGCGCCGGTGGTGGAGGGACGACGTGAACCTTCATCATCGGGGTCCGCGGAAAATGGTCTCCCTCCGGCGAGACGGGGGAAGCGGGATGGTTCCGGACCGGCCACCTGCTTCCGATGCCCGAAAGAGCGCGCCGGGCGTGCCTGTGCGGCACACAGGGGGTCGATGGGATGGTGTCGCCGGATCTTCGGTCCGACGAGATGCCCGGGGGAAACTCCGGGCCCCGGGAAACCGGCGGATAACACCTCCCCACTCGAACTTTGCAGAGGGACCGGAGTCGCGGGCAACAACCGCCGAACGGGGCGCTGAGAGGTGCCACATAAACTAACTTTACGAGGCAGCTTTCAGCGCCCCGTCC
>JAEWKX010000015.1 GCA_023393575.1 Pseudomonadota bacterium | reverse complement strand
TGCGGCCGCTCGCGCGAGGCGCGAAGACCGGTGTGGCCGGAGGAGGTATAGGTGACGATGGCCGACAGCCGCAGCGTCTCGGCGATCTGCCGTGCCGCGAGCGATATGGCGTCCGCACCCGTCGCTTCCGGCGTCGGGCGCTGTGCATAGATGATGTTCGAGTAGTACGGGTCCTGCTCGACGGTGCTGGCGACCGACGCCATGGTGGCGACTGCCTCGACAGGATACTCGCCGGACGCGGATTCGGCCGAAAGCATGACGGCATCGGCGCCCTCGAAGACCGCCGTTGCGACGTCGGAGACTTCGGCGCGCGTCGGCACCGGAGCCGTGATCATCGATTCCAGCATCTGCGTCGCCACCACCACCGGCTTGCCGGCGCGGCGGCAGGCGCGGGTCAGTTGCTTCTGCAGGCCGGGCACCGCTTCGAGCGGCATTTCCACGCCGAGATCTCCGCGGGCGACCATCAGGGCGTCGGAAAGCTCGATGATCTCCTCGATTCGTTCGATCGCCTGCGGCTTCTCGATCTTCGACATCAGTCCGACCCGACCCCGCGCGATCTTGCGGACCTCCGCAAGGTCTTCCGGACGCTGCACGAACGACAACGCCACCCAGTCCACCTCCCCGGTGGCCAGTACAGCGTCGAGATCCGCGCGGTCCTTGTCCGTGAGAACCCCCACCGGCAGCAGCGTGTCAGGCAGGCTGATACCCTTCCTGTCCGAAATCTTGTTGCCGGAAATGACCGTACAGACGATCTTCTTGCCGTCCGCCTTCTCGGCGCGCAGCAGAAGCTTGCCGTCGTCGATCAGCAGCCGGTCCCCCGGCTTCACGGCCGAAAGGATTTCCGGATGCGGCAGGAAGACGCGCTTGTCGTCGCCCGGTTCCTCCCTGTCGTCCAGGGTGAAGGTCTGGCCGGGTGTCAGCGCAACCTTCGTCTCGGCGAACTTCCCCACCCGAAGCTTCGGTCCCTGGAGGTCGGCGAGAATGCCGATGGGACGGCCGCAGCGCTGCTCGACGGCACGGATGCGCTGGATAAGCATGCGCATCGTATCGTGGCTGGCATGGCTCATGTTGATGCGGAAGAGATCGGCCCCCGCCTCGTGCAGCTTCTGGATCGTTTCCTCTTCGGAAGAGGCCGGACCCAGGGTCGCGAGGATCTTTACTTTGCGGTTGCGCTTCATCAATTCCGGCCTTCCTGCGTGCTCGGGACATCGGACAGCTGCACCATCCAGCTTCCCTGCCGCCCCGTATCATATTCCTTGAATCCCATGCGCTGGTGGCCCCGTGCGACGCAGTCTTCGACGCCGACGATCTTGAACTCGTTCTCGGCGACGCACATGTTGACTTCACCCGTCCAGCGGCCGCCGCGCGCGGCGTCCTCGGCGTAGAGATAGTAGTAACGGGACTGCAACTCGCCCTCGATCAGCGTCGCGCATGTCGATGCCGGAACCTGCCACCAGCCTTCGGTGGTCCAGCCTTCCTCTGCCCGGTAGCCGATGGCCACCCCGACAAGATTCTGCGTTCCGTTGCAGACGCGGAAATCCGCATGGGCGGCGCCGGCGTTACGGAGCGGAATACCGAGCGCCGCAAGGAATGCGGCCGCCGGGAGCACCTGCAGCGGACGGGCGATGGAGAGACGGGATGATTTCGACACGGCTTCCGATGGGACCCCATGGTTATTCGCGAAGCACTTTCTCGCCCGGCAGGGGTGGAAAGTCAACGCGATCTAATCGATTATACCGGCCGCATGCCGGCCGGGCGGAGAGCGAGCTTGCACGTTCGGCGAGTGCGTGCGATCAACCCGAACCCACCTTCAGCACGCCCAGGACACGCTATCCGCAATGCAGGACTTCGTTCCGTTCGAAACCATAGAAGGCGATTATGACGCCGGGATGGTATTGCTCGCCGACCACGCGATGAACCGGCTTCCGGCCGGATATGGCAGCCTCGGCCTGCCGGAAAGCGCCTTTCGGCGGCACATCGCCTTCGATATCGGCGTAGAAGGCCTAACCCGGCAGCTGGCGTCGCGCCTCGGCGTGCCGGCGGTGCTCGGCTGCTTCTCCCGGCTGCTGATCGACCCGAACCGGGGAGAGGACGCCCCGACGCTGATCATGAAGATCTCGGACGGCGCCGTCATCCCGGGGAACCACCCGATCACCGATGCGGAATGGAACCGGCGGCTCGACACCTACCACCGCCCCTATCACCGCGCCGTGGAACGCACGCTCGCCAAGGCGGGCGCCTCCGGCCGCGCGCCGCTCGTCCTGTCGCTTCACTCGTTCACACCGGCCTGGAAGGGCGTGCCGCGGCCATGGCACGCCGCCGTCCTCTGGGACAGCCACGACCGGGCGGTCGTCCCGCTGCTGGAAATGCTGCGCCGGGACCGGAGCCTGGTGATCGGCGACAACCAGCCCTATGACGGCGCCTTGCGCGGCGACACCATGTACCGCCACTGCATGACCTCCGGCACGCCGCATGCCCTCATCGAGGTGCGCCAGGACCTGATCGCCGGCGAGCCCGGCATCGCGGAGTGGGCAGATCGCCTAGCCCCGATGTTCGCAGCTCTGAACGACGCCCCCTCGCTCCACGAATACCGGATCTTTGCCTCGCGCACGGGTCCCTACGGCACCTGAACCCGGCGCGGAAAGGAATCATGAGCCTTGAACCTCGGTGTCAAAGCCGGGGAGCGGCGATCAAAAAGCCGCATTTGCGTAAAACAAGCCTGTTGATCACCGAGGCTGTCGTCGATTCGGCTTGACCTCGGCCGCCCTTCGCGGCAGGTGACGAACCAATCTCAGAAACCGCACAGGAGACCTCGATGTCTGATGCTCATGGCGTCGCCCGCGATCAACTCCACGCATTTGTCGAGCGCATCGAAAGACCGGAAGAAGAAAAGAATACCATCGCCGACGATTTGCACACATTGTAGATGCCCTGCCGGACGAATTAGTGCATCCCATCGGTTGATAGGCAAGAAACAGGCGCGGTAGACCTACCGCAACATCGCCTCCCCCAAAACCAATCAAGATCTTCCAAATCAGTTGACGTCATTCGCAGGCTGGAAGTAGCAGTCTGCTGAAGGTGCCGGCGCAAGATCTCGATGACGTTCATCGACAACAATCAAAGGAACAAACAAAGTGGCAGATGAAATTGCAGCAGAATCCGGGAACGTCGCAGCGGCGGAACTTCGTCAATTCATTGAGCGTATCGAACGCCTGGAAGAAGAGAAGCAGACGATTCAAGACGACATAAAGGACGTCTTCGGAGAGGCTAAGGG
>JAEWKX010000408.1 GCA_023393575.1 Pseudomonadota bacterium | reverse complement strand
GAGATGGGCAGACCCCATCGGGACGAGGGGTGGGACGCAAGCTGAACGCCACGGGCGCAGCGCGGAGATGGCCGGTGTCTTTGGCTGACATCGGAGGCTGACAGCGGCGAGAGGATGGCCGGAAAACCGAACATCCGAAGTCCGGGTCATTTGAAAACGAGGTGGTTCTGGCGGCGGAAGCGCCGGCAGGTCAAAGAATTGGAAGGCGGCAAGAACAATGCGTACGAACATCGGAGCGGCACTTGCAACGGGTGGCGCGGACCACACCCTGCAGGCATTCGATCCAGCGTCTACCCATGCGGCAGGGGAACACAGCGACATGAAACATGAGGCTCTTTTCGAGCGGGTGAGCCTGCGTTTGAAGGCGCAGGTCGGCCAGGATGTATATACGAGCTGGTTCGGTCGCCTGAAACTTCATTCGATCTCCAAGAGCGTCGTTCGCCTTACCGTCCCCACGACCTTCTTGAAATCCTGGATCAACAACCGCTATCTGGATCTCATCACCGGCATCTTTCAGGCGGAAGATGCCGATATTCTAAAGGTGGAGATCCTGGTCCGCAGCGCCAGCCGGAATTTGCGGCCTGCCGCCGCCGAAGTCCGCCCGGGTGCGGGTGATGTCGCTGCTGCCGCTCCTGCTTCCGCCCTACGTCCGTCGGTCCGTGAGATCGGCAAGATTGCGCAGTTTCCGGCTGCTGCATCTCCCGCACGTCCCAATGCTGCTGCTCCATTGTTCGGCTCGCCCCTCGACGCGCGGTTCACCTTCGAGACCTATGTCGAGGGTCCCTCCAACCGGGTGGCGCTTGCGGCTGCCAGAACGATTGCCGAAGCCGGAGCCAGCGCGGTGCGCTTCAATCCGCTCTTCATTCATTCGGGGGTCGGCCTCGGCAAGACCCACCTGTTGCAGGCGATCGCCAATGCCGCGGTCACCAGCGCTCGCGCGCCGCGTGTCGTATATCTGACCGCGGAATATTTCATGTGGCGTTTCGCGACCGCGATCCGCGACAACAATGCGCTGACACTCAAGGATTCGCTCCGCAACATCGACCTCCTTATCATCGACGACATGCAGTTCCTGCAGGGCAAGATGATCCAGAACGAGTTCTGCCATCTCCTCAACACGCTGCTGGACAGCGCCAAGCAGGTGGTGGTTGCCGCCGACCGCGCACCCTGGGAGTTGGAATCCCTCGATCCGCGGGTTCGCTCCCGCCTGCAGGGCGGCGTGGCGATCGAGATGGAGAGCCCGGACTACGAGATGCGCCTGGAAATGCTGAAGCGCCGGCTTGAAGCCGCCCAGCGGGAGGATGCCTCCCTGGATATCCCGCTGGAGATCCTGTCGCACGTCGCCAGGAACGTGGCCAACAGCGGGCGCGAACTCGAAGGTGCGTTCAACCAGTTGCTCTTCCGCCGGTCGTTCGAGCCGTCGCTCTCGATAGATCGGGTTGACGAGCTTCTGGCACATCTCGTCGGGACCGGCGAAGCGAAGCGGGTGCGCATCGAGGACATCCAGCGGATCGTCGCACGGCACTACAACGTCTCGCGCCAGGAGCTTGTCTCCAACCGCCGTACCCGCGTGGTGGTGAAGCCGCGCCAGATCGCCATGTATCTGTCGAAGACGCTGACGCCGCGGTCCTTCCCCGAGATCGGCCGCCGCTTTGGCGGTCGCGATCACACCACGGTCCTGCACGCAGTCCGCAAGATCGAGGAACTGATCACGGGAGATACGAAGCTCAGCCACGAGATCGAGCTTCTGAAGCGCCTCATCAACGAGAACAACGCCTGATCGAACGGAAAGGCCGGCAGAAATGCCGGTCTTTCCGGTTCAGGCCGGGTAGGGGCTATCGGATTTCAATCCGTCAGCAGGCCAGATCGGCGACGACCGCGTCGAGAACGAGCATGCCCTTCGGCGTGCAGCGCAGGCGCGAGTTGCCGAGACGCTCGATGAAGCCGTGTTCCAGCAAGGTCTGCTCGCGGCGTGGATCCGGGTCCCGGCCGGACAGTTGCTGCCAGCGGGCCAGATCGACGCCCTCCGTCAGCCGCAATCCCATCAGCAGGAGTTCGTCGGCCTGTTCGTCGCGTCCCAGTTCCTCCTGGTCGATCATCCCATGCCCCTTCCGTTCCACGAGATAGAGCCAGGCTTCCGGCCGGCGCTCGGTGGCGGTGGCGATCTTGAGAGATCCTCGCGTCAGCCGTCCGTGCGCGCCGGGGCCGATGCCGGCATAATCACCGTATCGCCAATAGGTGAGGTTGTGGCGGCTTTCCGCTCCCGGCCGCGCGTGGTTGGACACCTCGTAGGCGGGTAGTCCGCAGCGCGCCGTGATCTCTTGCGTCGCCTCGTAGAGATCCGCCGATTGGTCTCCGTCCGGCACCACGAGCTTGCCCGCCTTGTGCAGGCCGTAAAACGGCGTGCCTTCCTCGATGGTAAGCTGATAGAGGGATAGATGGTCCACGGCGTATGAGATCGCCTCCTTCAACTCCGCCTCCCAGGCTTCCACCGTTTGCCGAGGGCGCGCATAGATGAGGTCGAAGCTCATGCGCGGGAAGATCTCGCGCGCCAGCCGGATCGCCTTCAGCGCATCGGTGACGTCATGCAGGCGCCCCAGGAACTTGAGGTCGGAATCGTTCAGGGCCTGTACCCCGAGAGATACACGGTTGACGCCGGCGGCGCGGTAGCCGCGGAAGCGTTCCGCTTCGACGCTGGAGGGATTGGCCTCCATGGTGATCTCGATGCCGTCGGGAACATGCCAGTGCCGGCTGATGCTCTCCAGCACGGCGGCGACCGTCCCCGGCTCCATCAGGGACGGTGTACCGCCGCCGAGAAAGATGCTGGTCACCGTCTTCGGCCCGCTCATCTGGCGCATCCATGCCATTTCCGACTGGAAAGCGGCTGCGAAACGCGGCTGATCGACAGGCTGGTGGCGCACATGGCTGTTGAAGTCGCAATAGGGGCACTTGGCTGCACAGAACGGCCAATGCACATAAACCCCGAAACCGGGCTCGCCGGTGTCGGGCAGAAGGGGGGCGTCGATGTTCACCGGGGCTCAGGCCTCAAGACAGGTTTCGACGAAGCGTTTGAAGGCACGCGCGCGGTGCGAGAGTGCTTCCGGCTCGCCGCGGCTCCAGCCGTGCTTTTCGTCCGAACTCATCTCGCCGAAGGTAAGGTCGTGGCCCTGGGGTTGAAAGACCGGATCATAGCCGAACCCCTTGTCGCCGCGTGGCGGCCAGACCACGGTCCCTTCGACTTCGCCGCGGAAGAACTCCGTGTGTCCGTCCGGCCATGCGAGACATAGAACGCTGACGAAGCGGGCCGTCCGCTGTTCCGGCGTCACCGCGCCGCGCTCGGCCAATGCCTTCTCTACCTTCTCCATCGCCATTCGAAAATCACGGCTGCCGTCCTCGCGTTCCGCCCAGTTGGCGGTATAAACGCCGGGGGCGCCGTCGAGGGTATCGACGACGAGTCCAGAGTCGTCGGATAGAGCCGGAAGCCCGGAGGCTCTGGCGGAGGCCAGGGCTTTGATGGCGGCATTCTCCTCGAAGGTGGTGCCCGTCTCCTCGGGCTCGTCGAACTTCAGGTCGGAGGCCGACCTTGCGTCGAAGCCGAGCGGCCCGATCAGTCCCGCGATCTCGCGGATCTTGCCGGCATTGTGGCTGGCGACGACGATGGTCTTGGTGTCGAGCTTGCGCATGTTCTGATACCTCAGCCGATGGACCAGAGGCCCGGCTCGGCGCATTCGAGACTGTTGCCCGCAGGATCGCGGAAATAGATGGACCGGGCACCGTTCGGCCAGATGACGTCGCTCTCGATCGTCACGCCCGCCTTTTTCAGCGTGGCGGCAACGGCATCGAGATTGCTCCGCGCGACCCGGAAGCAGGCGTGCCCCTGGCCGTTCGTCCCGTGGGGCGGCACCTGCGGTCCGTCTTCTGAGGGTGGCTTCACGGTTTCCCCAGGATTGAAGACCAGGAGCACGCCGGGACCGCACCGAAAAAAGACATGGCGGTTTGCAGCACGGACGATGCGCTCGAGCCCCAGAATATCGCCGTAGAAGCTCTCGGCTGCATCGAGGTCTTCGGCGTATAGCGCGGTTTCGAGTATGCCCTCGATCAAGGCCCGTCGTCCACCTATGGTGTGATGGCCTGCTTCTGCAGGCTTACCAATTGCTCGGTTCCCGCTTTTGCCAACGCCAGCAGGGACAGGAACTCATCCTGACTGAACGGCGCCCCCTCGGCGGTTCCCTGGACTTCGACGATCCCGCCCGCACCGGTCAGCACGAAATTCGCGTCGGTCTCCGCTGCGGAGTCCTCCAGATAGTCCAGGTCGATCACGGACTGGCCGGCGAAGATGCCACAGGAAATCGCCGCGACATGATCCTTCAGAACCCGGTCCATCTTGGTCATCGACCGTGCTTCCATCCATTTCAGGCAGTCATGGAGAGCAATCCAGCCGCCGGTGATGGCTGCGGTGCGGGTGCCGCCGTCGGCCTGGATGACGTCGCAATCGATGGTGATCTGCTTTTCGCCGAGCGCTGTCAGGTCGACGACCGCCCGAAGCGAGCGCCCGATCAGGCGTTGGATCTCCTGAGTGCGGCCGCCTTGCTTGCCCGATGCCGCCTCGCGCTTCATGCGATCGCCGGTGGCGCGCGGAAGCATGCCGTATTCGGCCGTTACCCAGCCCTTGCCGCTGTTGCGCAACCAGGCCGGCGGCTTCTCCTCCAGGCTGGCGGTGCACAGGACATGCGTATCGCCGAAGCGGACGAGGCAGGAGCCTTCCGCATGCTTGG
>JAEWKX010000341.1 GCA_023393575.1 Pseudomonadota bacterium | reverse complement strand
GTCTTGCGAGATTCTCGGCCGTGCCGGCCGCCGGACAAAGGATGATCCCGTCGACGCCATGTTCCCGCATGCGCTGCAAGACAGTCGCCTGTCGCGTCGGCACGTCTCCGCTGTTGGCAATGATCATCACCAGCCCCGCCGCATCGACCGACGCCTCCATCCCGCCCAGCAGTTCGGCGAAAAACGGATTGGTAAGATTAGGCACGACCACGCCGACAGTATGGCTTCGTTCGGCCCGCAACCTCGCAGCGCCCATGTTGTAGACATAGCCCAGTTCGCGCATCGCCGTCTCGACCCGCAAGCGCGTCTCGGCACCAACCAGAGGGCTTTTGCGCACCACGAGGGACGCCGTCGCGCGCGAAACACCGGCATGTTTCGCAACGTCCAACAGCGTAACCCTGTTTCGCCTACGATCTTGTCTGGTCATCGGATCACATTCCGCAGGGCCGCCATCGTTAATGTTCATTGCCTCAACCGGCAAGAGACACGCCCAGCTTCGAAAGGGGAAACAGGGTGCCGCTGTGCCACTCCTGATGTCGGGTGCCGAAACCGGGCGCAAAGGTGGAAAACATCGATAGAGAGGAGCTTGCAGGCTCGCTCCCCCGGTCCGCAAGCTCCCAAAGCTGCCGTCGGTGAGTGCTCACCCAGCACCCCGGCTTCCCGGTCTGATACAACGTGCAGGCAACAATCGCGAAGATGGGTGCGCTCCGGCCTGCCGCTATGGCGACGGCGGAGACGCGGCGGATGCCTGTCGGGGCTTGCGAAGCGTATAGAGAAGCCGCTGAAGATAGTCCCGTACGCGGACGAGATGCGTCGGAATACGTTTCCACCAGACGAATTTCTTCGTCCGGTAGACCGCCCGGCTGGCAATGGTGCTGGGAGGGCGTTTCGACTTCACGATGTCCCGCTGCACCGTAAAGACCTCGGTTCCGGTCGCCCATCCCCGCTCGAGTGCAATATCGAGGGGATATTCCATGACGTTCATGCGCTCGACAAGCTTCAGGGCCCCGGCGCGCGTGACGAGGTAGCATGCCGCAGAGCCCATCGGTCCGTGGAAGGCCCGGCCGACGTCATCGCCGCATTCGCTCGTCGCGTAGCGCCTGAAGCCGACCATCCGGTGGTTGAAGAATTTGATCACGTCCGCCTGCGGAACAGCCGCGAGTGCTGCAGCCGCTCGTTTCGGCAGGTCCGCCGCCAGGCGTATGTCGTCCTCGACAATGATTGCCGACGGCAGGCCACTGTCCACGAAGGTAGCCAGTGCCTTCATGTGGCTGCGGTAGCAACCGTACTCGCCCGGAAGCATCCAGCGCCCATTGTTGCGCTTGAACGATGCTTCATCCCATTCGACGCGATCCTTCTCGTCTACCGTCGCACCGTCGAGAGCTTCGATCCGCTGCAGTTCGATCCCCAGTTCCGCCGCTTCCCGACAGAGCTCCTCCCAGCGGTCGCGCGAACGATCCAGGTTGATCGCATATATTTTCATCGGAAGATTATCGGCGCTTCTCATCGGAGCTCATCAAAACGATGTCGGACACGGGAACCGTCGCCAACCCCTGATTCACCCAACCGGTCCGGATGACGTTCAGACATTGATCGATGGCGTTTCGGCAATCACGGCCGCCGCATGCAGGCGGGCCCGAAGCTTGTCGGCCTTTCGACGCTTGTCGTAGCGATTAAGCGACTGCGACCAGCTCTTCAACGGTATCGCTGCGTTTTCCCCATAACCATCGATCAATACGATCCGCGGCTCGTTGTTGATACGGTCGGAGAGGACCAGGTTGCGGACACCGAGATCGCTGGCCACGACCGGGCTTTGCTCAAGCCAGGCAAAGAAATCGTCCAGCAGCGGAAGCATGCTTGCGTCAAAGCGACGGGAGGCGAGCAGGCTGGCCATGGTCGGTGCGATCTCTCCGCGGTAGGTTTCGCAACGCACGGCAATTCCCGGCCCGATATCCGTGTCCAGGAGGCCGATTACCTCCTCCAGATGCGCTGACGCATGCCCCTCGGCGGCATACATGGCCACCTGCTCCTCGAAGACCCGCATGAAGTTCTTGAGATGGAAGAACCGGCGACGACGGCCGCGCAGAACCCCCCAGCGGGCCTTGTAACGCTCCATCGCCTCGGGCCGCACCACCTTCACCAATAGGGATGTGTCTTGAGGATGCCGATACACAGCAGCGTTGTTACCGGCGGCAACAGGCGCGCTGTCTTTCAGATGGATCATGAAGATGCTCCGCGGGACGTCTCTCGGAAAGACAGGTTCCGAATGCCGACGCCACCACAGGACGGAACGGAATTCGGACCAAAGCCTCCCGTTTCCTTTCTTGACGGTTTCATGACAAAATTCAAGGTCCTGGCCGCGACCGGCATGCCATGGAACCTTCGATGCTGATATCCCGAAACACGGAAAGGAAGGATACCGGGCGACCGGCGTCCTTCCTGCTAACGAAGCCGGAGGAAATCGTACGCGGCATCCAGGCTTGGTGAAAATTTGTCCCTCCGAATCCGTATCGGCAGCCCTACCTCTTCACCGGCGCAATGATCGCAGTTCATCCGAAGCGGACGCAAGGCTCCGGGCGACCGCAATTTCGTCCAAGTGGCCCCGAAGGATCGTTCAGCGATTCCGGGACGGCCCATCTCCGCAAGGGGCCGGTCGCGGACTTGCGGACGGATCAAACGCCGCAGGGGACCTCCGAGGAAAAGCAGGAGCCCGCAAGGTCCGTCCTAGGACATGAGATGGAGCAGGCAAAATGACAGTCATCCGCATAGCGGTCATCGACCCCCACCCGCTCTTTCGGGAAGGCGTGATCCGGAGCCTGGGAGATCGGCCGGAATTCGAGGTCGTCGCAGCGGGAGGATCGGGAGACGCGGCGATCGCGATCGCAGAACAGGTTCGGCCGGACGTGATGCTTATGGACACCTCGATGCCGGAAAACAGTTCGGTGGTCGTCCCGAGCGTGCTGGCCCGCCTGCCGGGGGCCAAGATCATCATGATGGCCGCTACCGAGGCGAACGAGGAAATAGCCGACGCGATCAGGCACGGTGCCAAGGGATATGTGTTCAAGGCGATCAGTTCAGGGGAACTGGTGGAGGTGCTCAGGACCGTGGCTGCCGGTGAGCACCACGTCCCGGCCGAGCTTCCGGCGATTTCCCTGGCGTCTCCTCCCACAGAACAGATTCGCAGGAACCTGCCGGAGCGGTTGACCCCTCGTGAATTCGAAGTCCTCAGCCTCGTCGCTTCGGGCCTCAGCAACAAGCGCATCGCCTTCGCGCTCGACCTGCATGAAAAGACCGTGAAACATCACATGACTCGCATCTTTTCCAAGCTGAAGGTAACCAACCGGACGGAAGCCGCCCTCGCCGCGCGCGAGGCCATGGTAACGCCATCCGCCCCGGCGGAGGAACCGGGGACGAACGCAGTCTGACGACGGAACGTGCCTCGGCGGAAGAACCCGCTTGCGTCCGATAGAAGGGACAGGCCCCTCCAGCCGTCGGCGCATATGATCAACCGCCCGAGCCGGCAACGGACATCATTTCCGCCAGACGTGTCGCGGCTTCGGAAAGCCGCTTCCGTTCCTCCACGGTCAGCCGGGCAAGATTGTCGAGGAACAGTTCGGCGATGGGTTCCGGAGCATGCTGCACCAGCGCCACGCCCTCCGCCGTTAGCCTGGTGTGCACGATCCTGCGGTCGGTCGCCGAGCGATAACGCTCGATCAGGCCGCGCTCTTCCAGGTTGTCCAGGATCGTCACCGTCGTGGCAGGACTGATGTCCGCATAGACCGAGAGTGCGGCGGAGGTGACCTCGCCCAGTTCCGCAATCCCCTTCATCAGGACGAGCTGGGCCGCCGTCAGGCCGCACTTCTTCGCCAGGGCTCGCGACTGCAGGTCATGCGCACGCACGATCCGGCGCACCGCCTTCTCTATCATCCGCGCCTCCGACATCTGCAACCTTTGCTCGTCGACCTCGTTTGCGAAAGCAGCCACTGCCTTGACCTCATCAATTCGAACTCTAATTATTAGATGTAGAACAAATACAGCGCAATCAAGTGAAAAGAAGGGATCGATAGAAACCGTGTGTGGCATCTGTGGTGAAGTACGTTTCGATGGAACGCAACCCTCTACCCTGGCACAGGCCAGGATGATGGAGGCGATAGCGCCGAGAGGGCCTGATGGCTCGGGTCTCGTCATCCATGGCAACGCGGCACTCGGACACCGGCGGCTGTCGATCATCGATCTTTCCGAAAAGGCGCGTCAGCCGATGGTGGACGCTGAACTCGGGCTCACCATCGCCTTCAACGGCTGCATCTACAACTACCCGGAACTGCGGACCGAACTGGAAGGCAAGGGCTACCGGTTTTTCTCGCATGGCGATACCGAAGTCATCCTGAAGGCATGGCACGCCTGGGGAACCGACTGCGTCAGGCGCTTCCACGGAATGTTCGCCTTCGTCATCCACGAGCGTGACAGCGGCCGTGTCGTGATGGCGCGGGACCGCTTCGGGATAAAACCCCTCTACCTCGCGAAAGTGGGCAATGCGATCCGGTTCGCATCCTTCCTTCCGGCACTCTTGAAGAGCGGCGAAATCGACACGTCGATCAACAAGACCGCCCTACACCACTACATGACCTTCCACGCCGTGGTGCCGCCGCCGCACACGATCGTGAACGGCGTGACGAAGCTGCCGCCCGCCACCATCCGGGTCATCGAAGCCGACGGCCAGGAGAAGGACACCCTCTACTGGAGCCCGCCCTACGGACGTGATCCTGCGATGAGCAAGCTTTCGTCGACAGAATGGCGGGATCTCGTTCTGGATGCGCTTCGGACGGCGGTCCGCCGCCGCATGGTCGCGGACGTGCCCGTCAGCGTCCTTCTTTCGGGCGGCGTGGACTCCAGCCTGATCGTCGGGCTGCTGGCGGAAATGGGACAGAAGGACCTGATGACCTTTTCGGTCGGCTTCGAGTCGGCAAACGGCGAGACAGGCGACGAGTTCGTCTACTCCGACATCGTCGCCAAGCGCTTCGGGACGGATCATCACCAGATCTTCGTGCCGTCGGAGCGGCTTCTCGAAACCCTTCCCGGCGTGTTCGCCGCGATGTCCGAACCGATGGTCTCCTACGACAATGCCGGCTTCTATCTGCTCGCGCAGGAAGTCTCGAAACACATTCGCGTGGTCCAGTCTGGCCAGGGGGCCGACGAGGTGTTCGGCGGCTATCACTGGTATCCGCCGCTGGCCGGGTCCGGCGATGTTACCGGCGACTATGCAAGAGTCTTTTTCGACAGGTCTCATGAGACGCTGTCGAAGCAGTTGAATCCCGAATGGCTGACCCACGGCGATGCCAGCCGTGAGTTCGCGGACCGGCATCTGCACGCTCCCGGCGCCGACACACCGGTCGATGCCGCGCTTCGGCTCGACAGCCAGGTCATGCTGGTCGACGACCCGGTCAAGCGCGTCGACAACATGACGATGGCCTGGGGCCTCGAGGCTCGCGTGCCCTTCCTGGACCACGAACTGGTGGAACTTGCAGCGAAGATCCCGCCGGAGGAGAAACTGCGCGACGGCGGCAAGGGCGTCCTGAAGGACGCGGCGCGACTCGTCGTTCCCGCGGAGGTTATCGACCGGAAGAAGGGCTACTTCCCGGTTCCCCAGTTGAAATACGTGGACGGCCCCTATCTCGACA
>JAEWKX010000264.1 GCA_023393575.1 Pseudomonadota bacterium | reverse complement strand
TCCGTATAGGGTCCGATCCGCAGGCTCTCCACCATCGGCGTCAGCTTGTCGATCAGGCGGTTGGCGGTTTCCTCGCCGACCGGAACGGCGACGGAGATCGCCATGCAGCGTTCGCCGGCCGAACCGTAACCCGCACCGATCAGCGCGTTCGCCGCCTGGTCGAGGTCGGCATCGGGCATGATGACCATATGGTTCTTGGCGCCGCCGAAGCACTGGGCACGCTTGCCGTTCATTGCGGCCGTGCCGTAGACGTAGCGGGCGATCGGGGTCGAGCCGACAAAGGAGACGGCCCCGATTTCCGGATGGGTCAGGATCGCATCGACCGCCGCCTTGTCACCGTTCACGACATTGAGGATGCCGGCGGGAAGGCCTGCTTCGATCAGCAGTTCAGCAAGCCGCATCGGCACCGAGGGGTCACGTTCGGAAGGCTTGAGGATGAAGGCGTTGCCGCAGGCGATCGCCGGCGCAAACATCCACATCGGGATCATCCCTGGAAAATTGAAGGGTGTGATCCCTGCCCCAACGCCGACCGGCTGGCGGATCGAGTACATGTCGATGCCCGGACCAGCACCTTCCGTGAACTCGCTCTTGGCGAGATGCGGGACGCCGATGACGAATTCGCAGACTTCCAGACCACGAACCACATCGCCCTTGGCATCCTCGATCGTCTTGCCATGCTCGCGCGACAGCATCTCGGCCAGTTCGTTCATGTTGTCGTTCAGGAGTTGCACGAACCTCATGAAGACGCGGGCGCGCCGCTGGGGATTGGTCGCCGCCCATGCGGGCTGAGCGGCCTTGGCCGCCTCCACGGCGGCATTCAAGTCGGCATCGGTCGCCAGCGAGACGGTCCCCTGCACTTCTCCCGTCGCCGGGTTGAAGATGTTCGCGGTCCTTCCGCCAACACCTGGGACGCGCTTTCCTCCGATAAAGTGGCCGATCTCGTACATGATGTTCCTCCATTCGGTTTCCGGACCAAGGTCGCATCCAAAATTGCACAACGCAACAGGATAGTTTACGCATCCGTTGTGCAAAATCATCAATAGGCGTGCGATGAACTGGGATGACATACGCCTCTTTCTCGCCGTGGCGAGAAGTGGGCAATTGCTGGCGGCCTCACGGCGGCTGGGCATCAATCACGCCACACTCGGGCGCCGGATCACGGGACTGGAAACTGCGCTCGGCACGCGCCTCCTCGTCCGCCGGACGAACGGCTGCGAACTCACTCCGGAGGGCCAGGTCTATTTCCACGCGGCAGAGCGCATGGAGACGGAAATGCTGGGTGCCCAGGCCGCCATCGGCCAGATCGACACGAGCGTCGCCGGCACGGTGAGGCTGGGCGCCCCGGACGGCTTCGGCGTCTCGTTCCTGGCCCCGCGCCTTGGGCACCTGATGCAGCAACATCCGCAACTGAAGGTTCAGCTGGTCCCCGTGCCGAGATCCTTTTCACTGTCGCAGCGCGAGGCCGACATCGCCATCACCATCGAACGCCCGGACCAGGGAAGGCTGATCTCGTCCAAGCTGACGGATTATTCGCTCGGCCTCTATGCATCGCAAGCCTATGTCGCGTCCTATGGAAGACCCGCCGAAATCGAGGAGCTGCGCCATCATTCGCGCATCGGCTACGTGGAGGACCTGATCTTCTCCCCCTCCCTCAACTTCACGGGAGAGGTGATGCGCGAGTGGGATGCCGGTTTCGAGATTTCCAGCGCCATCGGACAGACCGAGGCCGTCCGTTCGGGCGCCGGCGTTGGGATCCTGC
The DNA here is from genome assembly GCA_023393575.1 of Pseudomonadota bacterium. GTDB lineage: Bacteria > Pseudomonadota > Alphaproteobacteria > Rhizobiales > Rhizobiaceae > Neorhizobium. The sequence goes on along the minus strand of JAEWKX010000264.1, from coordinate 1,057 downwards.
ACGACTACATCGCCCGCCAATATCCCGACCTCGTCCGCATTCTCCCGGACGTGGTGATCCGCCGCGCCTACTGGACAACCTATCACGAGAGCAGCCGCGACCTGATGCGGATCAAGACGCTGGTTGCCTATCTCAGCGAGATCGTACACCGCGAGCGGGACATCTTCCTCTAGATGCCGCGGCACGGGAACTACGACGCTCAGCGGCGGCGCAGCTTCCGCAGCAGTATCCATTTCATGGGGCGAAGCCGCTGGTACAACTCCAGCTCCCTCGTTCGTACCGCCAGCCGCATACACTGCAGGTACAGCCGGCCGCGCCGCGTCAGCGCCTCGCGCCGCTCCACAAGCGGAATCGTCGTCCTGCAGCTTTCGAGCTTCCATGGTTCGTTGCCGATGCCGAGGTCCATCCACTCGTAGCCATTCCCGTGCAACCATTGGAGACACTTGTAGAACAGGATGCTTCCCGGCGAATGCCTGGTCCATTCGCCTCCGTCGAAGGAGAGCATGATCGCGTAGTAGCGCCTGCCGCTGACGAGGCCCCATATGGTTGCGACCACCGCATCGCCTGCAGTCAGGTAGAAGAGCTTCAGCATGCCGCAGCGATGGAACACCCGCGTTCCATCGCGGAAGAAATCATGCTTGTCGCGGTCGACATCGAAGCCGGGCACCCTCGTCTCCTCGAAGCGGCGCTGCTTCTGGCGCAGCATCGCTTCGGTCACGCGGCCAACCTCTTCCTCCGTTTCGGCAACATGAAAGCCGACCGGCGCGACGCGCTCGAGGCCACGTATCTTTCGCAGCAACGTCGTGCGGCGCGGCACCTCGGCATCGATCTCCGGCCACGAACGCCTCAGGTCCGTGGCATGGCAGGAAAGCGCACTCCCTCGGTCACCCAGAAGGGAAAGAGGGTTTGAAAGCTCCCCGATCTTCTTCGGCATCTTCGTCAACTCGACGACATCGACGGGTGGAAGCTCAACGAGGATCTGCCTCCAAAGCTTTTCGGCCTGCAGCGTGGTCCGGATCATATCCGTACGAAAGATGATCGGAGCGTTGTAGTCGGC
>JAEWKX010000253.1 GCA_023393575.1 Pseudomonadota bacterium | reverse complement strand
GACCGATACCTATCTGACCATCATCGCGTCGATGATGGTCAATGCGGTGGTATTCGGCTTCGGAGCGATAGCCATTCTGTCGATCCCGGCGCTTGCCGCCTATGCGAAGTTCCTGCTGCCCGCCTGGATCGTCTTTTCCTTCGTCGCGGCGCCGTTCATCGCCAAGCGGATCGCGCCGCGGATGCGGTTGCGCTACTGGCGCCAGCGCGAGGAGCGGCGGAACGCCCATATTCTCTGAGTTATAACGAGGCGGCGTTCTCCCCTGTCGCCGCCGACAACAACCTGAATGACCTCCAGTCAACTTGCCCTGCCTTTCCCCTGAGGCAGGGCTTTTTCTTGTCGGCGGTTCCGTAGCCTATGTCTGCTCTCGCGGCACGAAATCCCGCAAGACCGGAATTGCGGCGAGAGCTTGTCCTTTCGCCGTGCCTCTGCCTTGTTGACGGCCTAATCTCGCAATCGATTCGCCGGTGCCGTTACGGTGCCGGAAGCGGAGTATGGCGCAAAGGACTGTTTGATGTCGGAAGACAAGAAGCACATGATCACGGAAATGCGGCCCAAGATCACCGTGATCGGTGTGGGCGGCGGCGGCGGTAACGCCATCAACAACATGATTGTCGAGGATCTGGAGGGCGTGGAGTTCATCGCCGCAAATACCGATGCGCAGGTACTGGCGACCTCGAAGGCCTCCCGTCGCATCCAGCTCGGTACGGCGGTCACCGAGGGCCTGGGAGCGGGGTCGCTTCCGGAAATCGGTCGTGCAGCGGCGGAAGAATCGATCGATGAGATCATGGATCATCTGTCCGGGTGTCATATGTGCTTCGTCACCGCCGGCATGGGCGGCGGGACCGGCACCGGGGCCGCACCGGTGATCGCCCAGGCGGCTCGCAACGCCGGTATCCTCACGGTCGGCGTGGTGACCAAGCCATTCACCTTCGAGGGCAACCGCCGCATGAAGACGGCGGAAGCCGGCATCGAGGAGTTGCGCCGCGCCGCCGACACGGTCATCGTCATCCCGAACCAGAACCTGTTTCGCATCGCCGACGCCAAGACGACCTTCGCCGATGCCTTCATGACGGCCGACAAGGTCCTGTTCTCCGGTGTCGGCTGCATTACCGACCTGATCGTCAAGGAAGGCCTGATCAACCTCGACTTTGCCGATGTGAAGTCGGTGATGAAGGGAATGGGACGGGCGATGATGGGCACCGGGGAGGCGTCCGGTGACGGTCGCGCCCTTGTAGCTGCCGAGGCCGCGATCGCCAATCCGCTGCTGGACGAGATCTCCATGAAGGGTGCCAAGGGTGTGCTGATTTCGATTTCGGGCGGCTCCGACATGACCCTGTTCGAGGTGGATGAAGCGGCGAGCCGCATCCGTGACGAGGTCATGGACGATGCCGACATCGTCGTCGGCGCGATCTTCGACCGGGAACTCGACGGCAAGTTCCGCGTCTCGGTCGTTGCCACCGGCCTCGATGGCGGTCAGGGCAGTGTCGCCGAGCCGGTCAACGGCGTGGCCGTCGATGCCGCGGCGCCCGTGCCGCGCTTCCTGCAGTAGGCGGATATTTGTGATGCCGTCTTCCTCCGACGGCATCACCCTCTCGGTCTTGTTACACTTGTTGATCGACGCCGTGGCGCCGGTCGACCCGAAGTTAAGAGACCGTTTATGAATTCGTGAAATTCAGAACGGACTTGCCGGTGGTCGGCCTGACGGGGCTGTATGGAGGTCGCGACCGCCGCGGGATGTGTAACTGAGTAAAGCCCGTGTCCTTGTCGGGGTGCCGGGCCCTGTACGGAGTAGATCATGACCAACAAGCCCTATGTTCTGGCGATCGTCGCCGCATTTGCCGCAAGCCCCGCCTGGGCAGCGGATCTTACCTATTCGGAACCCGCGCCCGCTTACGAGGAGCCATCCGTCTCTACCGGGGGCTGGAGCGGCGCCTATGTCGGTCTCCATGCCGGCACAAGCTCGGACCACGGCATGCCGCTGTCCGGCGAGAGCGAATTCATGGGCGGCATCCAGGGTGGCTACAATGCCGAAATGGGCGGCGCCGTCGTCGGCGGCGAACTTGAGCTTTCGCACATGGGCGACACGGAGGTTGACGTTCCCGGCGGCGAGTTGAAGGAGCGTTACCGCGTCGCCGCGAAGGCGAAGGTCGGCGCCCCGCTTGGCGATACGCTCGTCTACGGCACGGCCGGTGCCACGATGACCAGCCTGCGTGACACGTCCACCGCCGAGGGCCCGGACGGCTGGAAGCCCGGCTGGTTGCTCGGTGCCGGCGTGGAGCAGAAGTTCAACGAACAGATCTCCGGCCGCGTCGAATACAACTACACCCGCACCGGCGACGTGCGCAGCTTCGACGGTGTCTCCACGTCTGAGAGCAATGTCAGCGACCACACGATCAAGGCCGGCGTGAACTACAGGTTCTAAGGCCTTCCAACAATCGAACACCGAAACCGGCGTCGGCTTCCGATGCCGGTTTTTTTGTTTGACCGTCACCGTCAGCGTCCGTTCCAGAATGGAACCTTGGCATTTTCCCGGTGTTCCCGTCCGGAGGGCTACTCGGCCTCTAGATCGTCGAGCCGCAAGGTAGTCCACGATATCGGAAGGAGAACCAGATGCATCACTTGTCCCCGGAAATGAAGGCCTGCATCGACAACTGCCTGGCCTGTTACGCAGAATGCCTGTCCATGGCCATGGGGCACTGCCTGGAGATGGGCGGCAAGCATACCGAGCCCGTCCACTTCAAACTGATGATGGCTTGTGCGGAGATATGCAGGACCTCCGCCCATTTCATGCTGATCGGTACCGAACATCACAAGCATACCTGCCGCGAATGTGCCGAGATCTGCCGGCAATGCGCCGATGACTGCGAGCGGATCGGCGACATGCAATCCTGTGTGGATGCGTGCCGCAGGTGTGCCGAAAGCTGCGAGAAGATGGCCGCCTGACAGCCTGACCATGCAGCAAGGCTGATCTCTTCCTTTCGCGGGTGAACAAGCGCGGCCTGCGCGCGTTGTATCCACCGGTTCGATAACGGAGGCTGGCGATGCAGACATCTGCTGACTTGCGAACGGTCGTGATCACCGGGGGCTCCGCAGGCGTGGGGCGTGCGGCAGCTCTTGCCTTTGCCAGCCGTGGCTGGCGCATTGCCCTACTCGCCCGTGGCCGCAAGCGGTTGGATGCTGTCGTCGCAGAAGCCAATGCCGCGGGAGGGCAGGTGATCGCCATTCCGGTGGATGTCGCCGATGCCGGAGCGGTTCGCCAGGCCGCGGATCATGTTGTCTCCGCCTGGGGACAGATCGATGTCTGGATCAACAATGCCATGGTGACCGTGTTCGGCCCCGTCGGCAAGCTCGCGCCGGACGAGTTGAGACGGGTGACGGAGGTCACCTATCTCGGCCAGGTCCACGGAACCATGGCGGCGCTCGAACACATGAGGAGGGCCGGTGGCGGCACCATCGTCTGCGTCGGCTCGGCGCTCGCCTATCGTTCCATCCCGCTGCAGGCCGCCTATTGCGGCGCCAAGGCGGCGACCCGCGGCTTCGTCGATTCGCTCCGCAGCGAGCTTATCCACGACAGGTCGCCGATACGGATCACCATGGTGCATTTGCCAGCGGTGAACACGCCGCAGTTCAGTTGGGCACGCTGCAAGATGGATCACGAGCCGCGGCCCGTAGCACCGGTTTTTACACCCGAGGCGGTCGCCGCGGAAATCTACCGCGCTGCGATCCATGCGCCGCGCGAACTGTGGGTCGGGATGCCCACCGTCAGGACCATCGTCGGTGGCCTGGCGTTGCCGGGCGTTACCGACTGGATGGCCGCCAACCAGGCCTATGAGGGGCAGCTGGACAAAAATCCCGTTTCCCCGTCGCGTCGCGACAACCTGTTCGAGCCGCTGGATCCGGAGGACGGAGTGCGGGAAGGTCGGTTCGGCACCGAAGCCTCCCGCTCGGTCGGCGCGATCAGCGCCGCCGGTGCGAGGCTCGTGCTTGCCGGTGCGGGGCTGGCCCTGCTAGCCGCCACACGCCTCCTGCTGCGGCGAAAGGGCGGGCGGTAATGCAGGGGTCGGCGGCAGCCCGGAATTGCATCAATGTCACCGGTAGGAGACGTCGCGGATCTTAGTGCTGGATCTCGATCCGGGCGAACTTCCGCGATCCGGAAGGCTGTTGCAGTAGCTGGGTACTCCGTGTGGTTCGTGTCGACCCTAATTCACGGAATGACGGCCTACGCCGTCTGCTTCGGGATAATCGCCCCTGCTTTCGTCTCCGAGGTAGCAGGGGCCGCGCTTCATGGCCTAATCTTGCTCGGCCTGTTTGCGATCGCCTATGGGTTCCTGACCGACTCTGAGCTCGGATGGAAGCCGGTCCTCACTATGCCTGCCCACCTCGCCCTCGCCGCCATGCTTCTTCTGCCGCTCCTCTTCCCGCTGCTGGTGATGCTCGTGGGACGGCCGTCACGATAACATCATGGGCGGCATTCTTTTGGCAACGACGAAGGCGCGGTGAAGCTCCTTTCTCCAGGTCCAGGGGCGCCGGGATGGCGGCGGCTACTTCTTGCAGGTGCCGTCTGCGTCTTTCCGTTTGCACTCGTTGCAGAGGTCGCCACTGCCCGGTTTCGTTGGGCGCTCGTCATTGTTCGTGGTCGGCCAGTTGCCGCAATTGCTGCACCAATGCCACGTGTCGCTGCCATTCCGCCTGCGGTATGCCATTCGATCCTCCCATAGTGGTACGCGGGAGACGCTATGACAATTCAAAATGGTATTCTACAAATTCGATGCAACCATAAAGGCGCATTGTCGTGAACGGTGGTTGCGGGTGCCTTGGATCGGCGGATGCAGACGTTGCATTCGCTCGTCTGCAGACTACTGTAATGGTCATGAATGATCGTCCGAATCCCGAGGTGGCGTGATGGCCTGGGCCGTTGCCGCCGCAATTGCTGTCGTTCTTCTCGTTTATGTGCTCAACCGTCGGGCCGCGGCTGTCGTACTGGCAGTGGCGCTCCTCGTGGGCGGCACGCTCTGGCTGGTGACCGAACGCGAGGAGCGGCAAAGGAGCGCGCAGAAGGAGGCCATCACCACAGGGGCGGCCGCCGACGGCTCGGCCTGCCCGGATCCCGGCCAGCCGATGATGGTGGAGTTCCACAACGGCAACGAGCAGCCGGTGGAACGGATGTCCTTCGACCTGACGGCACGGCTGAAGGGCCATTCGTCCATAAGTTACCGCGCCTTCCTGCGCAGCGACCGCATTATCTCGCCGGGCGAGACGGCGATCGTCTGCTACGGCATTCTGCCCCACGGCTTTACCCCGCCGAGACCTGCGGTCATCGACTTTGATGCCTACGAGTGGAGCGTACAGATTTCGCTGGTGAGTTTCGGCCGATAGGGGATTTTAACCGCCGCCTGGGCCTCACTGCCTTCTATCGCTGACGGCGATCACCGAACGGTGATATCCTCATCGCTCGCTACCTCCAGGCCCGGCGTAACGTTGAGCAACCGATTCTGCTCCGGTTCATCGAAGCCCAAAAGTCCGCCGTGGCGATTCCGGCGTACCCGGTTGACATGGGCGCGGGGACTGAGACCGATGGTACGCTTGAACATTCGCGAGAAGTAGTAGGGATCGGAATACCCGACCTCGGCCGCGGCTTCAGACACGGGAAGGCCGGCCTCGAGGAAGTGCATGGCACGTTCCATCCGCTTGAACTCCTGGTACTTCCGCGGAGTTCGCCCTACACGCTTCTTGAATTCGCGCAGGAAGTAGTCGGAGTTAAACGAGGAGGAACTGATTGCCCTGGCAGCTATCGCGCTATCAAGAGGATTGGCCGCGATCATCGTTGCGGCCTTGATGACGGCAATATCCAATGCATCAACCCCCTCCGGCTGGTAGGCGGCGCGGTCACGCCAGCCCCGGAACGCGTCATCGATGTAAGCAATCAGCAGATACATGAAGA
>JAEWKX010000176.1 GCA_023393575.1 Pseudomonadota bacterium | reverse complement strand
GAGCGAAGCTGCCGACGACGAGATGGACGAAGGGGAAATGGACGGCGCCGAGATGTCCGACGACGAAATATCGGACGAGGCGGACGACCATTCCGAGACGCCCGGCGAGACGCGCCGGCCGCATACCCCGTTCGACGACTTCAACGAGAAGGTCGACTACCGCATCTTCACGCAGGAATTCGATGAGGAGGTTCTTGCGGAGGAACTCTGCGATGAAGCCGAACTCGACCGCCTGCGTGCGTTCCTGGACAAGCAACTGGCGCATCTGCAGGGCGCTGTCGGTCGGTTGGCGAACCGTCTGCAGCGACGGCTGATGGCGCAGCAGAACCGCTCCTGGGACTTTGATCTCGAAGAGGGCTACCTCGATCCCGCGAGGCTTGTCCGGCTGATCATCGATCCCATGCAGCCGCTCTCCTTCAAGAAGGAGCGGGATACGCAATTCCGCGACACGGTGGTGTCACTGGTCCTTGACAATTCGGGCTCCATGCGCGGGCGGCCGATCACGGTGGCGGCAACCTGTGCCGATATTCTCGCGCGCACGCTGGAACGCTGCGGCGTCAAGGTCGAGATCCTCGGCTTCACCACCAAAGCCTGGAAGGGTGGCCAGTCGCGGGAGAGTTGGCTGACGAACGGCAAACCGGCCAATCCGGGCCGCCTGAACGATCTGCGCCATATCGTCTACAAGTCGGCCGATGCGCCCTGGCGCCGCTCCCGCCGCAACCTCGGACTGATGATGCGGGAAGGCCTGCTCAAGGAGAACATCGACGGCGAAGCGTTGATGTGGGCGCACAACCGGCTGATCGGCCGGCCGGAGCAGCGCAAGATCCTGATGATGATCTCGGATGGCGCACCGGTCGATGATTCCACCCTCTCGGTCAATCCGGGCAATTACCTGGAGCGGCACCTGCGTGCGGTGATCGAGCAGATCGAGATGCGTTCACCGGTGGAGCTTCTGGCGATCGGCATCGGCCACGACGTCACACGCTACTACCGCAAGGCTGTCACTATCGTGGATGCCGACGAACTCGCAGGAGCGATGACGGAGCAGCTTGCCGCGCTGTTCGAGGAGAAGGGCAGCCGGGGCGGGGCCAGGATGCGGCGCGCCGGGTGACGGACCTCCGTACAATGCGCCGGAGCCTGCTTCTTGCGCCGATCCTTGCGTCATTGCTCGCCCTTCCCGTCGCGCCTGCCACAGACCATGCGCCCGTAGAAGCCAAGATCATCCGGCAGTTCAAGGCAGGGTCGGACGAGACCCGCTTTGGCGCGCTGGAATTTGTCGGAGGTCTGCAATACTCCTCCGTCGATAGCCGGCTCGGCGGCGTATCCGCCATTCGATTCCGCCCGAACGGCCGCGATTTCATCGCGGTGCTCGACACCGGCGACTGGATGACGGGAACCATCGAGCGCGATGCGAAGGATCGTTTATCCGGCCTCTCTTCCCTGTCCATCAGCGCAATGCTCGATGCGAGAGGCCGCGCGTCCTCCAAGTTCGACATGGATTCGGAAGGGCTCGCGCTGCAGCCGGGCCGGCTGATCGTCAGCTATGAGCGCCGGCACCGGATCGATGCCTATCCGGACCCCGGATATGCGGGCGCAAGGCCGCAACCCGTCGACATGGTGATCCCCCGGCATGAACTGCGTGCCAATGGCGGCATCGAAACGATTGCGGCCTCGCCGGCGGACGGACCTCTTGCCGGAGCGCTGGTGGCGGTCTCCGAGCAGAGCATCGATGGCGACGGCAACCTGTTCGCAGCAATCCTGGACGGGCCGAACAAGGGCATCTTCAAGGTGGCCAGGCAAGAGCCCTGGGCGGTGACCGACGGAGCATTTCTACCCGACGGCGACCTCATATTGCTGGAGCGCAGGTTCAGCCTCGTGGCAGGCGTGGGTATGCGCATGCGGCGCATCGCGGGAAATTCCATCCAGCCGGGAGCGCTGGTGGACGGGAATGTGCTGGTCGAGGCGGACATGGGCGCCGAGATCGACAACATGGAAGGGCTCGACGTTCTCAGCGAGAACGGCGAGATCCGCATCATCGTCGTCTCGGACGACAACCGGTCCTTCCTGCAGCGCAACCTGATGCTGGAATTCCGGCTGGCGGATTGACGCCGCCCGGCTTCTTTCAGTTTGTAACCTTGGCCGGCGGCATTGGCTTCAAAACGCTCATCAGGGCGCCGTAGGGCAGGAGCATCACGAAGCCGACCAGCACCTTCACGCTCAGGTCCCCCAACGCCCACGAGACCCAGCGTGGTGCCTCCAGGGACAGTACGCCGAGGAGTGGGGCCCATTCGATGGCGAAGGAATCGTTCGCACCGAGGACCATGAAGACGGATGCGAAGGCGAGCGAGAAGAACAGCAGCGTGTCGAGTGCCGAGCCGGCGAGCGATCCTGCGAGCGGCGCCTGCCACCAGGCCTGTCGGCGCAGGCGGTTGAAGACCGAGATGTCGAGAAGCTGGCCGATCAGGAAGGCCGTGCCGGAGGCGATGGCGATCCGCGGCACGGAGGTCCAGAAGGACACCGCTACACCGACGACGAATCCGGCGAACACGACACGCCGGGCGATGGAGGGGCCGAACTGCCGGTTGGTGAGGTCGGTGACGAGGAAGGCGACGGGATAGGTGAACGCACCCCAGGTCAGCAGGTCCCCGAGCCGGATGCCGAACAGCGTTCCGGAAAGGGGAAACTGGACGAAGAAGTTCGATGCGACGACGACGGCCGCCATCAGCAGGGCATAAATCGAGGTATGGCGAAGGTATCGCATTTTTTTATCCTGGGTGATGCTACCAGTTGGAGTTCGATAAAGATCAACAGAAAGGGCTTGAGCGGTTTCCCGTCAAGCCCCTCCCGGAACGGAATGACGTCCTTCGAAGCTCAGGCGGCTTCGGCGGTCTTCTTGGCGATCTGGCGGCGCAGCAGGCGGGCGCGCATCGACAGTTCTTTTTCGTCAGCCTTCAGAAGGAAGGCGTCAAGACCACCGCGATGCTCGACGGAGCGAAGGGCGTGCGCCGAAACGCGAAGGCGGAAGCGCTGGCCGAGCGCGTCGGAGATCAGCGTGACGTGGCACAGGTTCGGCAGGAACCGGCGGCGCGTCTTGTTGTTTGCGTGGCTGACGTTATTGCCGGTCTGAACGCCCTTGCCGGTCAGTTCGCACATACGAGACATGGGTACACCTTTGTTGTTCTTCTGCAATCGAATGGTACTTCCGGGCAATGCCCGGTGCGCCGATCCAACTGGTCTGATTGGAAAGTTGCGGTTCTATAGTCAGTGAGGCCCGTCCCGTCAAGCCAAAACCTCCGGCTTTCGGGTGCGGAATCGATATCGAGCGAGCGCGGCAGGCTATTTTCTTGCCATAGTGGCAGGCTTATATGTTCTCAACGGAGGACGCGAGTATCCTCCTTCCACCTTGATCGAGGCACTGCCATGACCGGGCGCTGCAGGTCCATCCTAGCCGCTGCTTTCACGCTCTCGCTTTTCGCCGGACCCGCGGCGACGACCGGCGTCCGTCACGTCAGCGAATACGACATCTCCCTCGGCATCCTGCCGATCGCCAAGGCCGCCTTCGCCAGCGAGTTCGGAAGCGACGACTACCGTATCAGCGGCAGCTTCCGCTCCTGGGGATTGGCGGAGATCGTCAGCAAGATCTCCGCGGAAACCAGCGTCACCGGCCGCAAGCGCGGCGACAAGCTGGAAGCGGAGCACTATAACCTCGTCTACAAGACCGGCAAGCGGACCCGCGTCTACGAGGTCACCTATCGCAACGGGGACGTGACCCGGTCGGTGATGAAGCCGGAGCCGAAGCGTCGGCCGGAGAACTGGGTGCCGGTCGCTCCGGAGGACCTGCGCTCCGTGCTCGATCCGCTGACGGGGCTGGTATTCTCCGGAGATGCCAAGGTCTGCCCCGACCGCGTCCCCATCTACGACGGCGAATCGCGGATGGACCTGATCCTGAAGCCGAAGGGAACGGAAAGCTTCTCGACCGAAGGCTTCGAAGGCGAGGCGATCGTCTGCGAGATCCGCTATGTCCCGAAGTCCGGCTTCCGCCGCGGGCGCTCCGATATCGAGCATCTCAGGAAAACGCCGATGGAGATCTGGTTTGCCAAGGCGCAATCGGTGAATGTATATGCTCCCGTCTATGCCCGCATTCCGACGAGCATGGGGCAGGTCTATGTGAAGGCGGCCAGGTACGGCGGCTGACGGGGCGGCTTGCCCTGAAGGGGGCAGGGTGAAGATACGCGGTACGCTGATCGGTTTCACGGCCATCCTGATGTGGTCGCTGCTGGCATTGATGACGGCAGCCTCGGGAAAGATGCCGCCCTTCCAACTCTCGGCCATCACCTTCGCTATCGGCAGCCTGCCCGGCCTTCTCCTGTTTGCCGTGAGGCCGCAGCGGCTGAAGCTTCTCCGTCAGCCGCCGAAGGTCTGGATTACCGGCATAGCCGGCCTGTTCGGCTACCATTTCCTCTACTTCACGGCGCTGCGCAACGCACCGGCGGTGGAGGCCGGCCTGATCGCCTATCTGTGGCCGCTGTTCATCGTCGTGGGCTCGGCGCTGCTGCCGGGGGAAAGGCTTCGGTGGCATCACGTGGCGGGGGCGCTCGCCGGGCTCGCCGGCACCGTCGCGATCGTCTCGCGCAACGGCATCTCCTTCGACGACAAGTATGCGCTGGGCTATGGGGCGGCCTTCCTCTGCGCTTTCACCTGGTCCGGCTATTCGCTCATGACGCGCAGTTTCAATCGTGTCTCCACCGATGTCGTGACCGGCTTCTGCCTCGCCACCTCGCTCCTGTCGCTTCTCTGCCATCTTGCGCTCGAGACGACCGTCTGGCCCGCCGATACGGGGGAATGGCTGGCGGTGGCGGGGCTCGGCCTGCTGCCGGTGGGTGCCGCATTCTATGCCTGGGACCACGGGGTCAAGAACGGCGACATCCAGATCATCGGGGCGGCAAGCTATGCCGCGCCGCTGCTGTCGACGCTGATCCTGGTGGCGAGCGGCTTTGCCGAACCCGACTGGCGGATCCTGCTCGCCTGCCTGCTGATCACCGGCGGTGCCGTGATGGCGGCCCGCGACATGCTTCTGCCGCGGCGCAGGCGCGACCCGATGCCGGCGGAATAGGCCGGTGGCGATGTTCTCAGTGATCCTCCTGGTCGCATCGGTTCTGCCGGCGGTGTTTTATCTCAGATGGCTGGAGAAGCCGGCCGGCCATGCCCGTGCAGCCGTGAAGACGGCACCGGTCCTGATTCTCGCTCTCTATGTCCTTTCCGTCGATGGACCGGGATGGCTTGCCGCCGCCCTTCTTCTCGGAGCGCTCGGCGACCTCTGCCTCGCCTATGACGGCGACCGCGCCTTCATGGCCGGGCTCACCGCCTTTCTCCTGTCGCACATCGCCTATGTCGTGCTGTTCTGGCCCATGGCGGACCCGGTGCTGATCTGGGCGGAGGCGTGGCGCCTGGCCTGCGTCGGCGTCCTTGCGGTGCTGGTGCCGGCGTTCATCCTCGCCCTGCGGCGCCCGGCAGGATCTCTCGCCCTTCCCGTCGCCGTCTATGGACTCGTCATCGGCATCATGGGCGTTACGGCGCTTGCCGTGGCGGATGCGGTCATATTCCTGGGTGCCGCGCTTTTTCTTTCCTCCGATACGGCGCTTGCGGCGGAGAAGTTCCTGATTGTCTCGGGCCGGCCTTTCGGCCGCCTGCTGCGCCTCTTCGTCTGGGCGAGTTACTATGCCGCCCAGTTCGTCTTCACGCTCGCGGTCGCTGGTCTGCCCTCAAGCTGAACCCGGCTCCCAGCCTGGTGGAGCAAGCTCGAAGGCAGAGAAGTCGAAGCCGGGCGCCACGGTGCAGCCGACGAGCGTGTAGGCGCCGAGTGGCTCCGCGGCCTGCCATGCGCCGGCCGGCACGATCGCCTGCGGGCGTTCCCCATTGGAGAGATCCGTGCCGAGCGTGACTGTTGCCGCCGCGACGCCATCGGGTGAGATCCTCAGTCTCAACGGATCGCCGGCATAGAAGTGCCAGACTTCGGCCGCATCGCGCACCCGGTGCCAATGCGACCGTTCGCCCGCTTCCAGCAGATAGTAGATGGCGGTGGAATGACCGCGGGCGGCGGCGCCGCCTGCATCTCGGAAGGTCTCGGCGTACCAGCCGCCTTCCGGATGGCGCCGCATGCCGAGGATGTGGATGATTTCTCGCGGCTCCATGATCGTCATCCGGACCGGAGGCGCTAGAAATTGTCCTTGCGCTTGCGGATTTCTGCAAACACTTCCTCGCTGGTGCGGCCCTCCATCAGGAGATTTCGGCGGATCGCGAGGTCGGTGGCGCGCAGGAACGGGTTCGTCTCCTTCTCCAATCCAATGGTTGTCGGGATGGTGACGCGGTTAGCCGCCCGCGCGGCTTCGATGTCGCGAGCTCGGTCTTGAAGACGCTTGTTATCCGGGTCGATGGTGAGTGCGAAGCGGGCGTTGGAGAGCGTGTACTCATGGCCGAAATAGACGGCGGTCTCGTCGGGAAGGACCGCGAGCTTCTGCAGGGAATGCCACATGTCGGCGGCAGGGCGCTCGAAGAGCCGGCCGCAACCCAGCGCAAACAGCGTATCGGCCGAAAACAGGATCTTGTCGTCGGGAAAGTGGTAGCAGACATGACCGGCGGTATGGCCCGGTGTCTCGATGACGCAGACCTTGCGGGCACCGAAGTCGAACTCGTCTCCGTCCGCGACTGTCTTGTCGAGGCCGGGAATTGCGACCGCCTCGTTGATCGGACCGATGATCTGCAAGCCAAAGCGATCTTTCAGGGGAAGGTTGGCTTCCACGTGATCGGTGTGGTGATGGGTCGTGAAGATATGGCTGAGCGTCCAGCCACGACGGGCCGCGGCGTCGACGACGGGCCGTTCTTCCGGAGCATCGATGGAGGCCGTAAGTCCGGTCTCCGGGTCGTGTACGAGCACGCCGTAGTTGTCACTGCGGCACTGAAAGATTTCGATTTCCAGTGGCTTCATGACGCTGTCCCCATTGTATTGATGGCATCGCAGACGAATGTAGAAGGTCCCGCTATGATGTCCAACGGCTCTCTGCTAGCTTTTTTGTGATGCACACCGATATCGTCGATCTCCGTGAATTCTACCATTCGCAGTTGGGCCGCCTGGCGGAGCGCGCGATCACGCTCGCGCTCTCCTCGCTCTGGGCGAGGCTTCCCGAGGAAAGACTGGTCGGACTGGGTTACGCCGTACCCTATCTTGAGCGGTTCCGGTCAGATACCGAGCGCACCTTCGCCTTTATGCCAGCGGGGCAGGGAGCTGTGAACTGGCCCTCCGGCGAATTGTCGGCAACGGCACTCGTCTTCGACGAGGAACTGCCACTGCCGGATTCGTCGATCGACCGCATTTTGATGGTCCATTCACTGGAGTTCGCGGAGAACCCGCGCGAAACGCTCAAGGAACTGTGGCGAGTGCTGGCGCCCGGCGGGAGGCTGGTGATCGTGGTGCCGAACCGCCGCGGTGTCTGGGCCCGTATGGAGCATACCCCCTTCGGTTCCGGCCGGCCCTATTCCCGCGGTCAGTTGACCTCGCTGCTGCGGGAAACGAACTTCACGCCGGCCGCCAGCGCCGAGGCATTGTTCTTTCCGCCCTCGAAGATCCGCACCGTCCTGCGGTTCCGCAACGTGATCGAGCGGATGGGGCGCCGGTTCTGGCCGGTGTTTTCCGGGGTTATCATCGGGGAAGCGCAGAAGCGCCTCTACCAGGGCTTGCCTGTCGCCACTCGGGCGTCGCGGCGGGTCTTCGTGCCGGTTCTTGCACCGCGGGGCGTGCCGACGACGCGGGATACCGCAGATGGCCGCGGGGGCCGCGGCCTGACCCTCGACAAAGGTCCGCTTCGGCTTTAATGCCACAGGATCAACCGCCGCCACGTCTTGTTCTTCCAGAAGGTCGATCCCAATGAGCATCGTCGTCAATGAGCCTGTTCCGCGCCCGGGTATCCTGGACATCGCCGCCTATGTGCCCGGCAAGGAACATGCCCCTGGCGTCGCACGGGTGTTCAAG
>JAEWKX010000242.1 GCA_023393575.1 Pseudomonadota bacterium | reverse complement strand
CCAGGGCGACCGCCGAGCCGCCACCGAGGGCGATCACGCCGTCACAGGAATTCCCGCGGTAGGCCTCAAGCGCATCGGAGACGGCGGCTTCGGTCGGGTTCGAGGGTGTCTCGAGATAGGAGGCGGTTACCCCAGGAATCAAGGCCTGGACCTTGTCGGCCAGCCCCGAAGCGGCCAAGCCGCGGTCGGAGATGAAGAGCGGTCGCGAGATGCCGAGCTCGGCCATGGCGGCGGGTAGGCCATCCAATTCGCCGGGCCCAAAATCGATCGCCGTCAGATAGTTGATCCTGGGCACGGTCAGTTCCCCCGCAGCCGGGCGATCGCTTTCGCCTGCATGCCGTCCGAGGCCATCTCCATCAGCTCGATGCGATGCCCGTCCGGATCTACGATCCAGGTCTGCCAGTTGCCATCAGCGCCCTGAACCTTCGGCCGGAAGAGCGGAATTTCGGCGGCTTCCAGCTCGCGGACGGTCTGCTCTATGTTCGGGACGGCAAGGCACATGTGATTATATCCCACGGCGTCTGCTCCCGGCGCGTCGCCGCCCTGGCCCTCCGGAAAGACCTCGAGATACTGGTCATCGGTGATACGCAGATAGACCAGCCAGAGGCGCCCGTCGCGGTCGAGGCGCAGAAGCTCCGAAAAACCGAGCTTGTTGATGTAGAAATCGAGGGTGTGGTCGATATTTTTCACCCTGATGGCGACGTGGGTGATTGCGGAAACAGTCAGCATTCTGAGCCCCTGTGTTTGGCCAATGAGGGAGGGTGCTGGTAGCTTCTATTTCGCTGCCGGGCGTCTTGCCGCGGAGCGGGCACACTTTCGCTGTGTGCCAGCGTGAAGCCGGATTCGGACATCCGCCTCCTTCGGCTATCCAAATATGAACTTTGACAGTTCATATATGTATGCTAATGACGGGCTGAAGTTTGTCAACAGGGCAGGTGCCGATGAGCGAGGCCGCAGACGATGGCGTGAGCAAGCACACGATCCCGGTCATCGACCGGATGATGGACGTGCTTTGCGAAATCGAACGCAAGGACAGGGGGCTTTCGATCAGCGAGTTGACGGAGGCACTCAAGCTTCCCCGAACGACCATCTACCGGATCCTCAACTCGCTGCAGCAGCATGATATCGTCTACCGTGACGACACGGGCAGCTATCACCTGGGTCGACGGCTGCTGTCGCTTGCAGCGCATGTCGGTGTCCGGGCGACGGAGTTCGATCTTGCCGCCCTCTGCCAGCCGTTTCTCGACAAACTGGCTGCTGAACTGGGCGAAGGGGTGAAGCTGAGCATTCTCGATCAGGAGGGCATCCTGGTTCTCGCGGCCGCCCAAGGCAAACGGGAGTACGCCCTGACGGTGGCGCCGGGGCAGCGCATGCCCATCCATGCAGGTGCGGCTAGCAAGCTGCTACTTGCATATCTTGCACCCGAAGATCTCGAATACTGGCTCTCGCGTCCGCTCGTCGCCTTCACCGCCAAGACGATTACGGATCCCAAACGGCTGCGCAGCGAGTTTGCCCGCATCAGGCGTCTCGGATGGGCGCAGGACAAGGGGGAAAATGCCCCCAGTATCCAGGCCTTCGCGACGCCGGTGTTCACGCGCAGCGGTCGGGCGCTGGCGGCGGTCAGCGTTCCCTTCCTTGCCGGCACCCCGCCCAGCCGCATGGAAGAGATCCGCATGGCTGCGATGGAAACCGCCAAGGCGATCAGCGCCGTCATTCCAGTCTGAATTGCATTTCGGGGGGAGCCCACATGAAGATCGTCGATATCAAATGTGCCGTCATCGGCAAGAGCCCGATCGTCCGCGTCGTTTCGGATGAAGGCATCTCGGGCTTCGCCCAGGCGGAAACCTGGAAGCCCTACCTGAAGCCGCACATCCTGGCCTTTCGGGATGCGCTGATCGGTGAAGACCCGACCCTCGTCGAGAGGGTGATGTTGAAGATCCGCCAGAGAGGCGGCTTCAAGCCCTGGGGAAGTGCCGTCAGCGTCATCGAAATGGCGCTCTGGGACCTCGCCGGTAAGGCGGCGGGCCTGCCCGTGCACAAGCTGCTGGGCGGCAAGGTGCGGGACAGGGTGCGGGTCTACAATGGCTCCATGCGTTTCCCCTTCACCGGCTATGAGCCGCAGGATTACGCCGACGACATAGCCAATATGATGGCCCTTTCGGAGGGCTTCACCATCATCAAGCAGCCCATCGGCTTTCATTCCGCGATGAAGCGCGAGGTGCCAGACTTCTATTACGGGGAACCGAATGCCAGCCCGTTCCACGGGGCGCTGGACCGCGGCCCCGTCACGGAGAAAGGTCTGAAGCACCTGGTGGATTGCGTCGCCGCGATGAAGGAGGTGGCGGGCGACAGGGTCGGCCTGGCGCTTGACTGCGGACCGGGCTGGATGCTGGCGGATGCCATCCGTCTGGCGCGGATGCTCGAGCCCTTCAATCTCCTCTGGCTCGAGGATCTTCTGTCTGGAGATTATACGCCCTGGGTCAATGCCGGTGTTTATAGGGAGCTCACCCGATGCTCGACGACGCCCATCCATACCGGCGAGCAGATCTATCTGCGCCAGAACTTCAAGGACCTGATCGAATCCCACGCCGTTCATGTGATCGGACCGGATCCTGCCGATGTTGGGGGAATTGCCGAACTGAAGTGGATCGCGGAATATGCCGATCTGCACGGGATCACGGTTGCGCCTCACGGAACGGCCAACGGGTTGCTGGGGCTGGCAGCCCTGGTCCAAGTCTCCGCCACGCTTCCCGCCAACTTCATCGCCTTCGAATACACGACCGCCGCTCCTGAATGGTGGACGGATCTGGTGGAGGGCTTCTCATCGCCGATCGTGACGAACGGCATGATAGATGTCCCGGACCGGCCGGGCATGGGCGTGGAGATCATCGCTGACCGCGCCAAGGCCTATCTGTCGCCGGAAGACCAAGACTTTTTCGATTGAGGAGGAGACCGATGCACAAGATCGGCATTCTAGGCGCGGCCGGCATCGCGCCGCGATCCATCATCCAGCCAGCGCGTCGCCGTGACGACTGCCGCATCCATGCGGTCGCCTCCCGGCGTCGCGCCGCTGCCGAGGACTATGCGCGGCGGCACGGGATCACCAGGGCGTATGAGGGCTATGATGACCTCCTGTCTGATCCGGACGTCACCATCGTCTACAATGCGCTGCCGCCGGCCGCGCACGCCGAATGGTCGATCAAGGCGTTGAAGGCCGGCAAGCATGTGCTTTGCGAAAAGCCTTTGGCGATGACCGCTAACGAGGCTGAAGTCATGGTTGAAGCCGCCGAGGCGGCTGGCAGGGTGCTGGCCGAGGCATTTCACGACCGGTATCACCCCGTCTTCCTGCATCTTCTCGGGCGCAAGGCGTCGGGAGAACTCGGCGAGATCCGTGCGCTGCGAGCCGAATTTTTTGTCGATATCCCTTTTGATCCGCACAATATCCGGCACGACCCCAAGCAGGGAGGCGGCGCCATGATGGATCTCGGCTGCTACCCATTGCACTGGCTACGCAGCTTTATGGGTGAGGAGCCCGAGATCCTGTCCGCACAGGCAGAGCTTACGCCGCTCGACGTTGACCAGCGGATGGAGGTTAAAATGCTTTTCGCCGGCGGCGTCGAAGCGCAGTTGGTCGCAGACATTGCCAGTCCGCCGTTTCGGGGGTTGCTGCGGGTCGAGGGTGAAAAGGGCGCGATCGAGCTCGACAATCCCTGCTTGCCGCACAAGGGACATTCCATCCGGGAATGGTTTGGTGACAGCTACCGCGAATTCACCTTAGCTGCAGGCACCACGTACGACTACCAGCTAGCTGCATTCTTGGACGCGGTCGAGAATGGGACTTCGCTGCCGACGGGGGGGCGAGATGCCATCGGTAACATGAAGGCGCTAGACTCGATTTATTTCTCCTCCGGGCTTCGCGTAACTGCGCCCGGCTGATGCTGACACTGGAGCCGGGCGGTATGTGGCGGACATCGGCGATGATCACTTATCTAGGGCTTATCGGGTGACAGGGATGTTGCAAGC
>JAEWKX010000185.1 GCA_023393575.1 Pseudomonadota bacterium | reverse complement strand
GTCCGGCACATTTCGAGGTTTGCCGCCATGTCCGCCAGCGAAAACTGCAGGGCCTGGAACGCCGTCAGCGGCTGGCCGAAGGCTTTCCGTTCCTTCATGTAGGCCAGCGCCTTGTCGAACGCGGCTTGGGCCCCGCCGAGTGCCGCAGCCGCTATATTCAGCCGTCCGCCATCGAGCCCCGCCATGGCGATCTTGAAACCGTCCCCCTCCTCGCCGAGACGATTGGCGACAGGCACCCGCACCGAATCCAAGACCACCGCCCGCGTCGGCTGAGCATTCCAGCCCATCTTCCGCTCGTTCGCTCCGAACGAGAGCCCGGGCATATCCGCGGAGACCAGCAAGGCCGAGATACCCTTCGGCCCCTCCTCGCCGGTCCGCACCATGATGACGTAGAGGTCGGAAGCTCCGGCACCGGAAATGAACTGTTTCTGGCCGGTGACAACATAGTGGTCTCCCTCACGCACGGCCTTCGTCCGGAGAGCCGCCGCGTCCGAACCCGATCCGGGTTCGGTAAGGCAATAGCTCGACAGCCTGTCCATGGTGACGAGATCGGGCAACCAGCGCCGGCGCTGTTCGTCGCTGCCGAAACGATCGATCATCCAGGCACACATGTTGTGGATGGAGATATAGGACGCAACCGCCGGACATCCGCTCGCCAGCGCCTCGATGATGAGCGCCGATTCGACGCGTCCGAGGCCTGATCCGCCGACATCGTCGCGGATGTAGATCCCTCCCATTCCAAGTTTTCCGGCCTTGCGAATCGTGTCGACCGGAAAGTGCTTGTTGTGGTCCCATTCGAGAGCGAAGGGACCGATCTCCTCGTCGGCGAAATCCTGCGCCATCTGCCGAATGGCAGCCTGCTCTTCGTCGAGCATGAAGTCCATGAAAACTCCTCCCTTGGCTTTTCCACCAAGCTCCGTGAGGATTTTGCACAAGCAGACGGAATGCGCCAGCATATCTCGGCGCATTCTACGATTTGCCGAAGGACCGTTCAGCGCGCCAGGGCCACCGACTTCACCACGGCATAGACCGGACGGCCGGCAGCGAGCCCCAGACGCTCGCAGGAAAAGGTGGTGAGGCGGGCGAATATCTGTGCGTCGCCACAGGCGATCCGGACCCTGATGACGCCGCTGCCCTCATCCTCCAGCGCCGAGACGAGGCCTTCGAAGATGTTGAGGGCACTGAGACCGACCGGCATGACGGTCGCGATCATCACGTCCCGCTCCGGGATATGCAGCCGGACTGACTGCCCTGTATGAAGTGCCGGATCAGGAACGGCGATCGAAAGTCCGCTCGCAGCCACCGTAGCCAGGCCGTGCCCCACATCGACCGACTGGACAATTCCGGCCAGGATGCTGCCGGTCTCCCGGCGTTCGTGGGCGGAAAGCAGCTTCCCCTTCAGAACCTCCGAAGGACTTCCTATCGCGGCGACACGCCCGCCTGTCATGATCGCGACCCGGTCGGCGAGGCGTCCTACCTCAGCTACGGAATGGCTGACATAGACGATCGGAATATCCATCTCGTCGCGCAGCCTTTCCAGAAAGGGAAGTATCTCCGCCTTGCGCTCGTCATCCAGCGCGGCCAGTGGCTCGTCCATGAGCAGCAGCCGGGGCGAGGTCAGAAGGGTACGGCCGATGGCGACCCGCTGGCGTTCTCCGCCGGAGAGATTGGCAGGTACACGGTCCAGCAAAGACGCGATCCCGAGCAAATCCACCACCCGGTCGAAGCCCTGTCGGTCCCGTGCGCGGGACGAAAACCATCGGCCATATCCGAGGTTCCCCCTCACGCTCAGATGCGGAAACAGCCGTGCCTCCTGGAACACGTAGCCGAAGCGACGCTTGTGGGGCGGCACGAATACGCCCCGCTCCGTGTCGAGCAACACCGTCTCCTCGAAGACGACCCGGCCATGCTGCGGTCTGGCGAGCCCGGCAATGACCCGCATCAGCGACGTCTTGCCGGAGCCTGAACGGCCGAACAAGGCGGTCACGCCACTGTCGGCGGCAATGGATGCATCGAGCCGGAAGGCCCCGAGCGTTTGCCTGACCTCGACGAGCAGCCTCATTACGCTTCCACCCGTCGAGCAGCCAGTCGCGCCAGCCACTCCGATGCGAGGAGCGCAGCAAAGGAGATGACGATGGCGACCACGGTCAGGCGCAATGCACCTGCGTCTCCCCCTGGAACCTGGGTGAGCGTATAAATTGCCGCGGAAAGGGTCTGGGTCTCGCCTGGGATATTGGAGACGAAGGTGATGGTGGCACCGAACTCGCCCATCGCCTTGGCAAAGGCCAGGATCGTCCCTGCCACTATTCCCGGCAATGTCAGGGGCAATGTGACCGTGAGGAAAACCCATAGGGGCGCTGCCCCGAGCGTTCCTGCCGCCTCCTCCAGCTTCTGATCGATCGCCTCCATCGACAAACGGATCGAACGGACCATCAGGGGAAATCCCATGATGGCACAGGCCAAGGCAGCACCTGTCCAGCGGAATGAAAAGCTGATTCCGAACCAGTCATAGAGGACCTGCCCGACGGCGCCGTGACGCCCGAACGTGAGGAGCAGCAGAAAACCGGTAACCACGGGCGGCAGGATCAGCGGCAGATGCACGACGCCGTTCAGCAGCGATTTCCCCCAAAATCGGCCCCGTGCAAGGAGATAGGCGATGAGAATGCCGGCAGGTAGGCTGCAGAGCGTCGCGACCGTGGCGACCTTCAGGCTCAACCTGACCGCAATCCATTCCTCTTCGCTCAGTACAAACCAGTCCACACCGTCCCCCGACCAAGGATAACTGGATAAACCGGGCAGCGGAGAAAATCCATGGCCGCAGGAGCATCACGAAGGTGGCGGAACTTTTAGATACGCCAAGGGTTCGCATGCCGACAGATCAACCGTTGAATGGAGAAGGAAATGGCTGATACGAGCGCAGCCCGCGAAATCTTCGTGACCGGCTTGAAAAACGCGCACGCGATGGAGAATCAGGCTTTGTCGATCATGAAGCCGCAGGTCTCGCGGATCGAGAACTATCCGGAGGTCGCCCGCCGGCTGGAGGAGCACATCCGGGAAACGGAAGGCCAGATCGCCCGACTCGAGGAACTGCTCCAGCAGTTGGATGAAAGCCACTCCTCAATGAAGGACATGGCCCTTTCCTTCACGGGGGCGATGGCGGCCATGGGCCATACCATGGCGGGCGACGAAATCCTCAAGAACTCCTTCGCCAACTTCGCTTTCGAAAACTTCGAGATCGCCGCCTACAAGTCGCTCCTGACGGTGGCCGAATTCGGCGGCTTCCCTTCTGCCACGTCCGCCCTGCAGGCCAACCTGCAGGAAGAACAGAACATGGCGAAATGGATCGACGACAACCTGCGCACCGTCACCATGCGCTTCGCCAACCTGCGCGAAGCGGGCGAAACCGCCAAGGTTTGAGCAGGCATCGGTACAGAAGCAACATAAAAGCATCCGGAGACGGCGGTTGCGAATGCCGCCGTCTCCATGGCGCTCGATGAGCTTGGCTGGCGCACCGGAATTCAGATTATTCGCCGCCCGTCCGCATCCAAAACCCGTTCGCCGTCCTCTTTGGCGAAAGCACCCTTCCGAGTTTCCGGCAGGATGTCCAACACGACCTCGGACGGGCGGCAAAGGCGCGTGCCGAGCGGCGTGACGACGAACGGTCGGTTGATGAGGATGGGATGCGCGAGCATGGCATCCAGCAACTGCTCGTCAGCGAGGCTCGGATCGTCCAGCTCAAGTTCGGCATAAGGCGTACCGTTCTGGCGGATCGCTTCCCGTATCGAAAGTCCTGCGTCCGCAATCATGCCGACCAACCTGTCGCGGCTTGGCGGTGTCTTCAGATATTCGATGACGGCTGGTTCGATCCCGGCATTGCGGATCATCGCGAGCGCATTCCGCGAGGTTCCGCAATTCGGGTTGTGATAGATGGTGACGTTCATGGCGAGGCTCCTTCACCGCCGCAGTGCGGACGTGATTTAGAGATTAGCGCTCAGTTCAGGACTTTGCCATGCGTCCCGCGAGGACGGTCCTCGCCATGCTTCGCGGCTCCGGCAGCCGGTCGGCATCCAGCGATGAAAACAGCCAGTCGATGAAAACACGGACGATGGGCGCAGCGCGCATTTCCTGTCGGCATGCGACGTAGAAGGCATCGTTGGCGGGGACACCGAGGTCGAACGGCACCAGCAGATCACCCTGGGCTATCATCTTCGCAGCGGTGATCGTGTCGCCAAGGGCGATCCCCTGCCCATGTAACGCCGCCTCTGTAGAAAAGCGTGCATCCCCCATGAAATGCTGGCGGCGGGGCAGATCGGCGCCGTCGGCCGCTGTGAGCCACGTCTTCCATTCCCGCCCATCCGTGTCTCCATGCAGCAGCACATGGTCCTCGAGGTCCCGGATCGAGCGAAGGGGCCGGCTGTTCAACAACGTCGGGCTGGCGATCGGGAAAAGCTG
>JAEWKX010000184.1 GCA_023393575.1 Pseudomonadota bacterium | reverse complement strand
CTTCCGGGCCAACGGACGCGGCTATTGGTCGTTCTGGATTTTCATGGTCCTGTTCGTGCTCAGCCTTTTCGCCGAGTTGATTGCGAATGATCGGCCGATCATCGCCTCCTACAAGGGCGAAATCCTCTTTCCGGTCCTGGTGGATTATCCCGAGGAGAAATTCGGCGGCTTCCTGGCCGTCACCGACTACCGCTCCTCCTTCATCTCCGATGAGATAGAGGCGAACGGATGGCTCGTCTGGCCGCCGATCCGCTATTCCTACCAGACCGTCAATTCCAGCATTCCGCACTCGGCGCCGACCCCACCCTTCTGGTTGATGGAGAAGGATGAGCGCTGCACCGGGTACCCGCTCGGCGCCGAGGATCCCGGCTGTACGCTCGGAAATCTCAACTGGCTGGGGACGGACGATCAGGCACGGGACGTGGCTGCCCGCATGATCTACGGGTTCCGCGTCTCGGTCCTGTTCGGTCTTGCCCTGACCATCGCCTCCGCCGTCATCGGGGTCACGGCCGGAGCGATCCAGGGCTATTTCGGCGGCTGGACCGACCTCCTCTTCCAGCGCTTCATCGAGATCTGGTCCTCGATGCCGGTGCTCTATATCCTGCTGATCATCGCGGCTATCCTGCCCCCCGGCTTCTTCGTCCTCCTCGGCATCATGCTGCTCTTCTCGTGGGGGGGCTTCGTTGGCATCGTGCGGGCTGAGTTCCTGAGGGCGCGCAATTTCGAGTACGTGAATGCCGCCCGTGCACTCGGCGTCGGCAACTGGACGATCATGTTCCGTCACCTGCTGCCGAATGCCATGGTGGCGACGCTGCCCTTCCTGCCCTTCATCCTGTCCGGCTCGATCGCGAGGCTGACCTCTCTGGATTTCCTGGGTTTTGGCATGCCCCCTGGATCGCCTTCACTCGGCGAAATGATTGCCCAGGGCAAGAACAACCTGCAGGCTCCCTGGCTTGGCCTGACCGCCTTCTTCACCATGTCGATCATGCTGTCGCTCTTGATCTTCATCGGCGAGGCGGTCCGCGACGCCTTCGATCCGCGCAAGACCTTCCGGTGAGACCATGACAGAACCGCTTCTTTCCGTTCGCGATCTGTCGGTGGCCTTCCATCAGGGAGAGGCAACGTCGCTGGCCGTCGCCCGCGTCTCCTTCGCTATCATGCCCGGCGAGGTCGTCGCGCTGGTCGGCGAATCGGGTTCCGGCAAGTCCGTTACGGCCAACTCCGTCCTGAAGCTTCTGCCATACCCTGCGGCAAGCCATCCCTCCGGACGGATAATGTTTTCGGGGCAGGATCTGCTGAAGGCTTCGGAGCCGATGTTGCGGCGCGTGCGCGGCAACGATATCACCATGATCTTCCAGGAGCCGATGACGTCGCTCAATCCGCTTCACACGATCGAGAAGCAGATCGGCGAGATCCTCGACCTGCATCAGGCGATGACGGGCGATGCTGCACGGCGACGGGTTCTCGAGCTTCTCGATCAGGTGGGAATCCGGGAACCGGAAAAGCGGTTGCAGGCTTATCCCCACCAGCTTTCCGGCGGGCAGCGGCAACGTGTGATGATCGCCATGGCGCTCGCCAATCGCCCCAGGCTGCTCATCGCCGACGAGCCGACGACCGCGCTCGATGTCACCGTGCAGGCCCAGATTCTGGAACTCCTGCGGCGCCTCAAGGGCGAGCACGGGATGTCGATGCTGTTCATCACCCACGATCTCGGAATAGTGCGCAAATTTGCCGACCGAGTGAGTGTCATGACGAAGGGAAGGATCGTCGAGACGGGGTCGGTGGAAGAGGTTTTCGTCAAGCCGCAGCACGAATACACCCGCCACCTGCTCGCATCCGAGCCGCGGGGAGAACCCCCGGTGGCAGACCCGTCCCGGCCCGTGGTCATGGAGGGGCGTAACATCCGCGTATGGTTCCCGATCAAGGCCGGGTTCCTGCGCAAGGTGGTGGACCACGTCAAGGCGGTGGATGGCGTCAGCCTTTCCCTTCGTGCCGGCGAAACGCTTGGCGTCGTCGGTGAATCGGGATCGGGCAAGACGACGCTTGGGCTGGCGCTGGCGCGGCTGATCTCCTCGGAGGGACGGATCGCCTTCATCGGCCACGATATCGACCAGTTCACCTTCGAGCAGATGCGGCCGCTGCGAGACCGGCTACAGGTAGTCTTCCAGGATCCCTACGGCTCGCTTAGCCCGCGTATGTCCGTCGGAGAAATCATTGCCGAAGGCCTGAAGGTCCATGAGCGAGGTCTGTCGCCGGAGGAACGTGATGAACGTGTCTGCTGGGCGTTGACCGAAGTCGGACTCGATCCGGACACCCGCTGGCGCTATCCACACGAATTTTCTGGCGGGCAGCGGCAGCGCATTGCGATCGCGCGCGCCATGGTGCTGAAGCCCCGCTTCGTGATGCTCGACGAGCCGACCTCGGCTCTCGATATGACCGTGCAGGCGCAGGTGGTCGATCTCCTGCGCGACCTGCAGGAGAAGCACGATCTCGCCTATCTCTTCATCAGCCATGACCTCAAGGTGGTGAAGGCACTCGCCAACCACGTCATCGTCATGCGCGGCGGAAAGGTGGTCGAGGAAGGGCCGGCAACACAGATCTTCGACACCCCGCGGGAAGCCTATACGAAGGCCCTCATGGCCGCGGCCTTCAATATCGAAGCCGTCGAAGCGGCTGCAATCAGCCAATAGGACAGGATCGAATGACCGCCGCAAACGCCGTTGTCGTAGACTTGAAGTTCGAGCGCCGGGAGGTGGACCGTGCCGTGGGGGAGGCTTTCCCGGACAGGGCGATCCTGCATGCCTCCGACCGCGACTGCGACCTTTCAGATGCCCGCTATGCGGTCGTTTGGAAGCCGGACCCCGATATTTTCAGGCGGGCTCCGAAACTGGAGGTGTTGTTCTCCGGTGGTGCCGGCGTCGATCATGTCCTGTCGCTTCCGGATCTGCCGGATATCCCGATCGTCCGTTTCGTCGATCCGAGCTTGACGACGCGCATGAGCGAATGGGTGGTCCTGCAGTGTCTCAGCCACCTTCGCCAGGTTCCCGGCTATCTGAGGCAGCAGCGCGACGGCGTCTGGCGCGAGCTCCCGCAACCGGAGGCACGGGACGTAACGGTCGGGATTATGGGCCTTGGGGTACTCGGGCAGGATTCCGCCACCAAGCTCAGGATGATGGGTTTCAACGTCATCGGCTGGTCGCGCCGAAAGAAACCGCTGGAGGACGTGGAGACCTTCGGTGCTGATTGTCTGGAAGAGTTTCTCTCTCGTACGGATATTCTCGTGGGCCTGTTGCCGCTGACGGACGAGACGCGAGGCATATTCGACAAGACGCTGTTCGGAAAACTCCGCCAGGGCGGCGCTCTCGGTAAACCCGTCTTCATCAATGCGGGCCGCGGGGGGAGCCAGGTGGAGGCCGATCTGCGGGAAGCGCTTCGAACGGGAATGTTAGGTGGAGCCTCGCTCGATGTGTTCGAGCAGGAGCCGTTGCCCGCCGGCGATCCGCTATGGGGCATGGACAACGTCATCGTAACGCCGCATGCGGCCTCGGCC
This sequence comes from Pseudomonadota bacterium, assembly GCA_023393575.1. Taxonomy (GTDB): domain Bacteria; phylum Pseudomonadota; class Alphaproteobacteria; order Rhizobiales; family Rhizobiaceae; genus Neorhizobium. The sequence goes on along the minus strand of JAEWKX010000184.1, from coordinate 398 downwards.
ACGGACGTGCGTGCCCTGTTCCGCCATGTCGAGCGGCAGATCGGTCGCCATGAGGCGGGCGACTCGTTGGAGAACCTGGTGGATCGAACCACCGGCTACTGAGTGGCGGAACTTCAGGGCGCTCCGTCCGTTCCATTTTTTCGATGGAAGGCAGGATGGCCCGAAGGAGCGACGTGATGAACACCCGTTTTGATCCGAATGACCCGAGCAGCAATGGCCGTGGCGAAGCGGAGCGTCCCGAAGCGCCGTTGAGCGCGACGGAAGCCCGGCAGGGAAGGGCGGGTTTTCCGGTGCTCAAGGTGCTGATAGCCGGCATCGTGCTGGTGATGATCGCCTGGGGTGTGGCCGAAATCTGGGGCCAATCGACCGAGCCGCCGGCCGAGCAGACGGCAACTCCG
>JAEWKX010000180.1 GCA_023393575.1 Pseudomonadota bacterium | reverse complement strand
GCCTGGGACCCGGGTGCTCTCGCAGTCGCGCAACTGATGTCGAGGCAGCTCGACGCGACACTGATCTACCAGCGCTTTTCCCGCCTGATCTACGACTGCAACCGCCCGCCGGAATCGCCTGCCGCGATGCGCGACGTCAGCGAGATATTCCGCATCCCCGGCAACGAGAACCTGTCGGAAGCCGAGAAATCCCTGCGCACCACATCTCTTTATCTCCCCTTCCAGGGAGCGATTCGCGAGGAGATAACGACGCGGCGAGCGGGCGGCCTGGAGACGGTTCTCGTCACCGTCCACAGTTTCACGCCGGTCTATTTCGGGCAGAGGCGCGCGGTCGAGATCGGCATCCTGCACGACAAGGACAGCCGGCTGGCGGATACGATGCTCCGGTCCGCGGCGGATACGGATCTCTACCGGGTGGAACGGAACGAGCCTTACGGCGCGGCGGACGGCGTGACCCATACGCTTGAAGTTCATGCCTTGCCTGCGGGGCTTCTGAACGTGATGATCGAGATCCGCAACGACCTGATCGCCGACGAGGCGGGGCAGGGAGTGGCGGCGGACTTCCTCGGCGGACTGCTGAGGGAAAGCATTGATGCGCTGAAAGCGAACAACAAGAACAGCGGCGCGTAACGAGGTGGAACGGACTGGGAGAATGAAAGGGTGCGTTATCAACCGATCTTAGTGCCGGGCGGTGCAAATGCCTGAGGCGCTCAAAACCTATGTGCGGGCCGTCGACCGCTTCAACAGGGGCGTCGGACGCGTCACCATGTACCTGATCTTCGTGATGATGGGCATCCTGTTGTGGTCGTCCGTCTCGAAGTCGTTGTTCCTGCCGTCGCTCTGGACCCTCGAGATGGCCCAGTTCGTCATGGCAGCCTACTACATCCTGGGCGGTGCCTATTCCCTCCAGCTCGATTCGCACGTCCGAATGGACCTCGCCTATGGCCGCTGGTCGCCAAAGACCAAGGCGATCGTGGACGTGGTGACGATCTTCATGCTTTTCGTCTACCTGTTCTTCCTTCTCTACGGAGGGGTCTCCAGTACCGCCTACGCCATCCAGTATAACGAGACGAGCTATTCCTCCTGGTCTCCCTACATGGCGCCGATCAAGATCATCATGGTCATCGGCATCTTCCTGACATTCCTGCAGGCGACTTCGATCTTCATCAAGGACCTTGCCGTCGCACTCGGGAGGCCGCTGGCATGAGTCCGGAACTGATCATTCTTTTCATGTTCTCGTCCATGCTGCTCAGCATGCTGACGGGGCAACGGGTCTTCGCGGTAATCGGCTTCGTCGGGGTCGTCGCGGCTGCGATCCTGTGGGGCAATGGCGGCTTCGAACTCGGCTTCTCGGCCGCCATGAAGCTGATGAAGTGGTATCCGCTCCTGACGCTGCCGATGTTCATCTTCATGGGCTATCTCCTGTCTGAATCGGGGATTGCCGAGGACCTTTACAAAGCCTTCCACGTATGGATGGGCGGGCTGCGCGGCGGCCTCGCACTCGGCACGATCGGACTGATGGTGATCATCTCCGCCATGAACGGCCTGTCCGTCGCGGGGATGGCGATCGGCGCCACCATTGCGCTCCCGGAACTCCTGAAGCGGGGATACGACAAGACGATGGTGTCGGGCGTCATTCAGGCGGGCAGTTCGCTCGGCATCCTGGTGCCGCCGAGCGTCGTGCTGGTGCTGTACGGAATGATAGCCCGCCAGCCGGTGGGACAGCTCTGGCTCGCCGGCGTATTTCCGGGGCTGCTGCTCGCCGCGCTGTTCGCCCTCTATATCGTGATCCGCTGCCACCTCAACCCGTCGCTCGGCCCGGTACTGCCGAAGGAGGAGCGGAACCTGCCGCTTGGGGAGAAGCTGAAGCTCTTGAGGGCGGGCATCCTGCCATTCCTCATCTTCTTCCTGATGATGGGCCTGTTCCTGATGGGCTATACGAGCCTGGTGGAAAGTTCCGCGGTGGGAGCACTTTCTGCACTGGTGGTGGCAGCCTTCAAGGGCCGCCTCGGCAACGGCGTCCTGACGCGGCCCATCGAGCAGACGCTCGGGATCTCCTGCATGTTCATGTGGATCATCCTCGCGGCACTCTGCTTCGGCGCCGTCTTCGACGGCCTGGGGGCGGTGCGGGCGATCGAGGGCCTGCTGATCAACGACTGGGGCCTCTCTCCCTGGACGATCCTCATCATGATGCAGCTCTCCTTCATCCTGATGGGCATGTTCCTGGACGACACCGCGATGCTGGTCATCGTCGCGCCGCTCTACATCCCGCTGGTCGGCAAGCTCGGCTTCGACCTGATCTGGTACGGCGTGCTCTACACGATCACCTGCCAGATCTCGTACATGACGCCGCCCTTCGGCTACAACCTGTTCCTGATGCGGGCCATGGCGCCGCCGGAGATCTCGCTCGCCGATATCTACCGGTCGGTCTGGCCCTTCGTCATCGTCATGATGATCGGGCTCGCCATCATCATGGCCTTTCCGCAGATCGCGCTCTGGCTGCCGGAGACCGTCAATGTGCGAGGATAGAAGAACCTTCAACAAAGAGCCCGGACCGCGGGCCGACCACACGCCGGACGCGCCGGTGTGGCGTGACTGTATCAATCATCAACAGAGGGAACAGACATGACCAACAGACGACAATTCCTGAAGAAGGCCGGACTCACGGCCGCCGCGGCCGGCCCCGCCATGCTCGCCGCACCCTATGTGAAGGCGCAGGCACCAATCCGCTGGCGTCTGCAAACCTATGCCGGCCCGGCGCTCGCCGAGCACGTCATCAAGCGGGCGATCGATTCCTTCAACAATATCGCCGACGGCCAGACGGAGATCGAGCTCTATACGGCCGACCAGCTCGTCCCGACGGGCGAACTGTTCCGTGCCATGCAGGCCGGCACCATCGACGCGGTGCAATCGGACGACGACTCGATGAATTCGCCGGTCGATATCAAGGTGTTCGGCGGCTACTTCCCCTTCGCCTCGCGCTACAGCCTCGACGTCCCGACGCTGTTCCACCAGTACGGGCTGAACGCGATCTGGGAAGAGGCCTACAACGAGGTTGGGGTGAAGTGGCTATCCGCCGGCTCGTGGGACCCCTGCAACTTCGCCACCAACAAGCCGCTGAAGAGCATGGAGGACCTGAAGGGCCTGCGCATCTTCACCTTCCCGACCGCCGGCCAGTTCCTCACCCGATTCGGCGTCGTGCCGGTGACGCTGCCGTGGGAAGATGTCCAGGTCGCCATGCAGACCGGCGAGATCGACGGCATCGCATGGTCGGGGATCACCGAGGATTACACGGTGGGCTGGGCGGACGTGACGAAATACTTCCTCACCAACAACATCTCCGGCGCCTGGTGCGGCTCGTTCTTCGCCAATGCCGATCGCTGGAACGAGGTACCGGACAACCTGAAGGAGCTCTTCAAGCTCACGATGGATTCCTCGCACTATTACCGTCAGTACTGGTATTGGGGCGGCGAGGCCCAGCTTCGCACCGAAGGCACCAAGCTCGAGCTGACCACCATTCCCGAGGCGGAATGGAAGACGGTGGAGACCGAGGCGCTGAAGTTCTGGGACGAGGTTGCGGCGACAAGCCCACGCTGCGCCAAGGTCGTCGAGATCCTCAAGAAGTATCGCGAGACCATGGAGAAGGCCGGCCCTCCGTATCGCTACAGCTGATGCATCGAGCGGCGGGGCGGCTCCGGCGTGCCCCGCCGCTCTTCCCGTATCCGTCCCGTTGGAAGCCTCCATGTCCGCCACCTATACATTCAATGACCTGAAACGCGACGTCGCGGACGGTCGCATCGATACCGTTCTCGCCTGTCTCGTGGATATGCAGGGCCGCCTGATGGGAAAGCGCTTCCAGGCGCAGTTCTTCATCGAGGGCGCCTATGAGGAAACCCACAGCTGCAACTACCTCCTTGCCACCGACATGGAGATGGAAACGATCTCCGGCTACAAAGCGACAAGCTGGGAAAAGGGGTATGGCGACTATACGATGAAGCCGGATCTTTCGACCCTCAGGCGCATTCCCTGGCTCGAAGGTACAGCGCTGGTCCTTTGCGACGTGCTTGACCACCACACCCACGAGGAGGTGCCGCATTCGCCGCGGGCGATCCTCAAGAAGCAGGTTGCCCGCCTTGAGGCGATGGGCATGAAGGCCTTCATGGCCACCGAACTGGAATTCTTCCTGTTCGACCAGACCTACGAGCAGGCGCATGCATCGGGCTACCGCAGCCTCAAGCCCGCCAGCGCCTACAACGAGGATTACCATATCTTCCAGACCAGCAAGGAAGAGGAGGTGATGCGGGCAATCCGCAACGGCTTGCAGGGCGCCGGCATTCCGGTCGAAAATTCCAAGGGGGAGGCCTCTGCCGGCCAGGAAGAGATCAACGTCCGCTATGCCGATGCGCTGACCATGGCCGACCGGCACGCGGTCATCAAGAACGGCTGCAAGGAGATCGCCTGGTCCAAGGGCAAGGCCATCACCTTCCTTGCCAAGTGGAACTACAACGCCGCCGGATCGTCGTCGCACATCCACCAGTCGCTGTGGAGCGCCGACGGCAAGACACCGCTCTTCTTCGAGAGGGAGAGCGAGTACGGCATGTCGGAGACGATGAAACACTACGTGGCCGGGCTGCTCGCCCATGCCGGCGAGATCACCTATTTCCTGGCTCCCTACATCAACTCCTACAAGCGTTTCATGGCCGGCACCTTCGCGCCGACCAAGGCGGTCTGGTCCAAGGACAACCGCACCGCCGGCTATCGCCTCTGCGGCGAGGAGACCAAGGGCATCCGGATCGAATGCCGCGTCGGGGGCTCGGACCTCAATCCCTATCTCGCCATGGCGGCACTGCTCGCCGCAGGCATAGACGGGATCGAGAACAGGATGGAACTCGAGCCGGCCTTCGTCGGCGATGCCTATGGCGGCAAGGATGTCCGCGAAATCCCGCATACCCTGCGGGACGCGACGGCGATGATGTCCGGCTCCGCCATGCTCCGCTCCGCCTTCGGCGACGACGTGATCGACCACTATGCGCGGGCGGCGCGATGGGAGCAAGAAGAGTACGATCGCAGGATAACGGATTGGGAGGTGGCGCGGGGCTTCGAGCGGGCTTGAGATTATCGCAACAACACCCGAAATAATTGTCCTTGTCGCAACGTCTTGCTATGGTTTCTGCCTGCTGTTGCTGAGGAGGCACACAATAGTCGGGATAGATAGCGATTGGTTTTACGAAAAGCTT
>JAEWKX010000158.1 GCA_023393575.1 Pseudomonadota bacterium | reverse complement strand
CGCATGCGGTAGAAGCGGCCGTGCTCTATCTCGTCGCCCACTCACTCTTCAAGGGCGCGCTCTTCATGGTCGCCGGCCTCGTCGACCATGAATCCGGCACGCGCGACGTGACGAAGCTTGGCGGCCTGCGTGGCGACATGCCGATCACCTTTGCCGCCGCGCTGCTAGCAGCACTCTCCATGGGTGGTCTGCCGCTCTTTCTCGGCTTTCTCGCCAAGGAGGAAATCTACTACGCGCTCGCCAGCGGCAATCTGCGCTCGATCCTCTTCACGCTGGTGGCGATCGTCGGCAACGGCCTGATGTTCGTGATCGGCTTCGCCGTCGCGCTGAAGCCCTTCCTCGGTCCCCATGTGGAAACGCCCAAGCATGCCCACGAAGGCCCGCTGCTGATGTGGCTCGGCCCGGCGCTTCTCGCGGCGCTCGGCCTGTTTGGCGGCATCCTTTCAAGCGTCACCCACCGCTTCATCTCGACGCCGATGGCAAGTGCCGTCGCCGGCGAGCCGACCCTCGTCGAGATCACCACGATCCCGCACATCGGCATGCCGCTGCTGCTCTCGATCGTCACCGTGGCCTTCGGTGTCCTCATCTATCTCAAGCTCGAGCAGGCCCGCGACCTCATGGTTCGGGTGCTGGCCGCGATCGGCAGCGGTCCCGATCGCGGCTTCGACCACTTCGTCTCCGGTCTCGTGCGCATTTCGGTCGCGGTGACTCGTGTCGTGCAGCCGGGCCGCCTGGAGATCTATATCACCGTTACCTTCACCCTGCTGGCGCTGGCGCTTCTGGTGCCGCCCTTCGTCTATGGCGAGCTACCGGACCTGCCTTCATGGCCGGAGAGGGTATATTTCCACGAATGGGTGATCTTCCTGCTGGCGCTGATCGGCCTCGTTGCCGTGCTTCGCGCCAGCGACCGGCTGACCGCGATTGTCTCGCTGGGCATCCAGGGCTTTGCCGTTGCCGTCATCTTCCTCCTGTTCGGCGCAGCCGACCTGTCGTTTACGCAGTTCATGGTCGAGACGCTGTCGGTGGTCATCCTTGCGCTGGTGATGACGAGGCTGCGGCTGTCGCCGCGCGATCACCGCCCGGCAAGGCAGCTGGCCATGGATGCGACCATCGCCGTCGCCTGCGGCCTGGGCTTCATGCTGCTCCTGATGAAGACGACCCAGCTGCCGTTCAATCTGGAGCTGACGGAGTTCTTCAACGCTTACGCGAAGATCATCGCCCACGGCGCAAACGTCGTGAACGTTATCCTCGTCGATTTCCGCCGCACGGATACGTTTGGGGAGATTGCCGTGGTGATGACCACCGGGCTCGCGGTCCTGGCGCTGATCCGCGTGCGCCTCCGCAATCCGCTGCCCGAGACGGCTGATACCCATGTCGAGGCTCCGGTGAAGGAGAAGGCCCCATGAACACGCTCATCCTGCGCACCGTCGCGCCGCCGATCACCGCGCTCATGCTGGTCTTTTCCGTCTTCGTGCTCCTGCGCGGCCATAATGAACCCGGCGGCGGCTTCATCGGCGGGCTGATCGCCGCTTCGGCCCTCTCCATCTACGGCATCGCCTATGGCGTTTCGGCCGTCCGCCGTGCCATTCGCTTTCACCCGATGGCGATCGCCGGTTTCGGCCTGCTCGTCGGGGCGCTATCGGGCGTCCTGTCGATCTTCGCCGGCGTGCCCTTCATGACCGGCCTGTGGATCTATCCGAACATATTTGGTGTCGAAGTGCCGCTCGCCACCGTCATCTCCTTCGATATCGGCGTGTATTTCGTTGTCCTCGGAGCCGTTGCCTCCATCGCGCTGGCGCTAGAGGAAAGGGAGATCGATTGATGGAGTCGCTCTTCTCGGTCCTGATTGGCGTCTTCTTCGCCTCGGCAATCTATCTGATGCTGTCCAAGCACACGGTGCGCATTCTTCTCGGCATCGCGATCCTCGGCAATTCCGTAAACCTGCTGCTGTTTACGGCAGGGCGGATCACCCGGGAGATCCCGCCCATCATCCCCTTCGACATGGACGGGCTGCCGGCAGAGGCGGCAAACCCGCTGCCGCAGGCGCTGATCCTCACGGCCATCGTCATCTCCTTCTCCTTCTTCGCCTTCCTGCTGGTGCTGACCTATCGCGGCTATCAGGAACTCGGCACCGACAATACGGACGAGATGCGGCTGGCCGAACCCGAGGATGAGCCGCTTCCGCCGCTCGGCTACTGACAGGAAACCTGGACGCGATGGCTGCACCGACGACTGCCCCGATCGATCTCTCTGCCGCGATGGTAATGGCGCCGACGGCCATTGCCGACTGGCTCGTGATCGCGCCCATGGTCCTGATGATCTCGCTCGGCGCCGTGCTGATGATGGTCCGCCACAAGCTGCACCTGCACGGCTGGATTGCCATTCCGGGGCTCGTGGCATTGGTCATTATCGATGGCCTGCTGCTCTGGCGGGTGGCGGTGGATGGCCCCTTCACCATGACGGCGGGGCGCTGGCTTCCGCCCTTCGGCATTTCCTTCACGGCCGATCTCCTCGGCGCGCTGCTTGCCTTCGCGTCGGGTCTGGTGGCACTCGCGGCGGGCATCTACGGCCTCCGCGACATCAATGCGACCGGCCGCCGCTATGGCTTCTATCCGTTCCTGATGCTGTTGATGGCCGGCGTCACCGGCGCTTTTCTGACCGGCGACATCTTTAACCTCTATGTCTGGTTCGAGGTGCTCCTCATTTCGTCCTTCGGCCTCCTGATCCTCGGATCCGAGCGCCAGCAGGTCGATGGCGCCCTGAAATATGCCATCCTCAACCTCATCGGCACGACGCTGTTCCTGATCGCCGTCGGCTATGTCTATGCCATCTTCGGCACGCTCAACATGGCTGACATCGCCCGCCAGGCCGATGCCCACGCGGGCACGGCGCCGCTGATGACGCTGAGCACCCTGTTCATCCTTGCCTTCGCCATGAAGGCCGCCGCATTCCCGGTGAATTTCTGGCTGCCTGCCTCCTATCACACGCCGCGCATCGTCGTGGCTGCGCTCTTCGGCGGCCTGCTGACCAAGGTCGGCGTCTACGCGCTGATGCGGGTGATGGTCATGCTGTTTCCGCTACAGCGGGAGGAACTCAGCCTGCTGCTCGCTATTTCGGCGGCGCTCACCATGGTGATCGGTGCGCTCGGCGCGCTGGCGCAGAGCGATCTGCGGCGAATGGCTGGATTCGCGGTGATCGCCGGCATCGGTAACGTCATGGCTGGCGTAGCGATCGGCGGCATCCTCGGGGTGGGCGGTGCAATTCTTTACGCGCTCCACTCGATCGTCGCGATGACGGCGCTCTATCTCCTGGTGGGGGAGGCTGCCCGCCTTGGCGGGTCCTGGTCGCTGCAGACCCTGGGGGGCATCTATCGCCAGGCTCCCTGGGCCGCTGCCGCCGCCTTCGTGATCTTCTTTGCAACGGCCGGCCTGCCGCCTTTCTCAGGACTATGGCCGAAGATCGTGCTCTTGAAGGCGGCGCTCGACATCGGCGCCTGGTGGCTCTCCGCCGCCATCCTGGGTTCCGCATTCCTGCTGACGCTGGCATTGGGGCGCATTTTCCTGCTTGCCTTCTGGCGGCCCCGGCCTGCGCCCGAGGCTGGCGCGGCGCCTGTCTCGATCCCTGTTTCTCCGGGAGCCTGGGAGCGTTCTCTTCCGCTTGCCGGGCTCGTTCTCCTGCTGGTTTTCTTCGGCCTGTTCCCGGAAGTGCCGCTGCGCCTGTCGCAGGCTGCGGCAGCCAGCCTTGCCGATCCGACGGCCTATATCCAGTCGGTTTTCCCGACGGGAGGTGCTGAATGACGACGTATATCTTCAATGTGCTCTTCGCCGTCGTCTGGGTGGCGATCACCGGTAGCGCGACCCTCGTCAACCTGGTGTTCGGGTTCCTGATCGCCACCGTCGCCCTGTGGATCGTTCGTGGCGAAATGGGCGGTCCCGGCTATTGGCAGCGGGTTGGGCGCATCCTGTCGCTGCTGCGCCTTTTCTTCAAGGAACTGGCAATGTCGGCCTACCGTGTGGCCGTCATGGTCTTCAGTCCCCGCCTCGACGTGAAGCCGGGCATATTTGCCTTCCCGTTGACCGTCGATCGCGATTTCGAGATCACGCTGCTCGCAAACCTCATCACGCTGACGCCCGGGACGCTGTCGGTGGATGTGTCCGCAGACCGAAAGACGCTCTACGTGCACGCGCTCGATTGCTCCGATCCGGATGCTGCGCGTCGTGACATCGCGGATGGTTTTGAACGCAAGATCCTGGAGGCCTTCCGCTGATGACGGCCGACACCATCACCCAATTCGCCGT
>JAEWKX010000156.1 GCA_023393575.1 Pseudomonadota bacterium | reverse complement strand
TGTTGGACATCCCCCAACGGCGTGTTTGAATTTCGCACCGATCATCGCGGCCGGAGAGAATCTCTTCCGGCCAGACCTTCGGCGAGTGTGGGCACCTTTTGCATCGCCGCGTCAAGAAAGCCTTGATTTGGATCAAGGCGGCGACGGGCGGGCTCGGCGATTCTGACAAAAGGCAGGAAGCCCGAAGGAGCCGCGGGAGTCGGGAGAGGCATATGAACGAGAGCCCCAACAATCAGAAACCGATCCTTTTGCCACGCGAGGCACTGGTGCCGGACGGGGAAATGGTCGCCTGGCTGACGAACGCCCATGCCGAGCAACTCGCGCTCTGCGACGAACTGGAGGAAATCGCCGATTCGCTTCCGGCCAACGTCAACAAGCAGAAGTGCATCTATGCTGCCAAGGCGCTGATGCCGATGATCCAGGCCCTCCACAAATACGAAGAGACGGTGCTGTTCCCGCGCGTGCAGCAGAAAAACGGCGTGGAAGACCGGGCGGAGACCCTGTCACGCCTCAGATACGAGCATCTCGAGGACGAAGGATACGCGGAGGAACTCACGGAAACGCTGCTGAAGCTCGGGTCCAACGATCCGGTGAATGTGGAAGCCGTCGGTTACATGCTGCGCGGCTTCTTCGAGGGCATGCGCCGCCACATCGCCTTCGAACGCGTCCATCTTCTGAAGGACTTCGTGAACTGATCCGTCAGCCGGTGCCGGCCCGCGGCCGCCGGCGATCGGCCATTTCCTGCAGGACCACCAGCGCGCCGACCTGGGTGCTCGCGTCCGAAAAACAGGGCGACATCCGGCAGCAGACGACCACCGTCTCGCCATCCCTCTGCTCGGCATAGGTGAGAGACAGGCTCTCGCCGGCAAGGCAGCGGTCCAGCGGCTCCCGCAGGTCGCGCTGGAAATGATGGATGCCGGCGATATCGGCGAAATGCCGCCCGACCACCCGCTCCTTCGGCAATCCCATGCGCCGGGCGTTCGTCTCGTTGGTGTAGAAGATGCGATAGCCGGGGGCGACGACGAAGATCCCCTCGGGGATCTGGTCGAAGAGAAGGGGATCGAGGAGCGATGCCGCTCCGTCCCCCGGAAGCCGAACTCGCAGAGCGGGCTCGCCACCAGCGGCAGCGCTCGCGGCAACATCGATTTGCGGTGCCAGATAACGTTCCACCAGCGTCTGCAGGAGATGGCTGTTGCGGTGGACGCATCCCTTGTCGTCCGCCTCCTCCTTCAGGAGATCGAGCGCAAACCGGAACTGCGCCTGAATGCCGGCGGCATCGGCGACCTGATGCTTGAAGATAGCCTGAAGCAGCGGGTCGATCTCCCCGTCGAGTGCACTCACGGCGGAAGGATCGTCCCGATCCACCGCCGCCTGCAGTTTACCGTACTTAAACCAGAAAAGATCGATCAACGCTTCCACGTATCCCCCCGTGCAGGCGGAGACCATGTTCCGGCGCTTGTGGAACCCCCTCCGGAAAACCGCCGGCGACCGCAAATCTAGTGTCACAAGCTTGCGCGAGCGTTGAGATTGCTCCGACTATTTCCGCAGCGTCTTCTTGATGGACCAGCGGTCGTGGTACCACAACCACTGTTCGGGATACTCCCGCACCCAGCTTTCCACCTTGTCGTTCAGCATCTGCGCCGTAGCCTGGACGTCGACGGCCCCCTTCTCGTCGCGTGGCACATCGATCTTCGACTCGATTTCCAGCCGGTAGCAGTTTCCTGGAAGGCGGACGCAACGGGCTGGATAGACCTCCGCATCGAACTGGCGGACCAGCTTGGCGAGCAGGGGATTGGTGCGCACCGGGCGACCGAAGAAGCGGGTGGTCAGGCCCCGCCCAAATTTCTGGTCCACCAGCACGCCGACCCCTCCCCCGGCTTCCAGCCGCCGGGCGAGCGCGAAGGACGAGCCCGCATGAGAAGGGACAAGCTGGCCCATGCGGGCACTGCGGAACGCGAAGACCTTGTCGGCGATATAGGGATTGTTCGGCGGCCGGAAGAGGACCATCACCTCCAGCCCGAAGCTGTTGCCGGCGACCGGAAGCAGCTCGAAATTGCCGGTATGACCCGTGAAGACGATGAAAGGCCGCGGATTGTCGCGAAGGTCGAGGAAGATCGGGATCCCCGACACCTCGACGCGCCCCGGTTCCGGGCGCTCGGGATCGAAATCGAAAAGCCGGTCCAGAAAGACGTATTCGGCCGCAAGACGGCCCATATGCCCCCAACTCGCCAGCGCGATCTGCTCAAGATCCGCCTGCGTTTTCTCGGGATATGCGTTGCGCAGGTTGGTCAGCATCAGGCGGTGGCGGGCGAGCATGGGACCGATCCACCGCGCTGCCCGATCCGCGAAGCCTATCGCCGAATCGGCCGGAAAGAGTTTCAGGACATTGAGGATGCCGAAGACCGCCTGCGCCACCAGCCACTGCTGGAGGCGGCGCAGACCGAGCACGATCCTCGTGAGGAACATCTTCAAGGGTCAATCCACCCGCAGGACGATCTTGCCGAACACCTGCCTCGTTTCCATCCGCTCCAGCGCACGGTCGATGTCGTCGAATGTCACTTCCGTGTCGATCACCGGATGCACGATGCCGCGCGCCATTTTCTGCATGGCATCCGCCATGTTCTCCATCCGGCAGCCGAAGGAGCCGAGAAGCTTCAGCTGCTGCTGGAAGAGCATCATCAGGTTCATGCTGGTGGAAACGCCGGACGTGGAGCCGCAGGTGACGAGCCGCCCTCCCCGCTTCAGCGACAGCATGGAGCCGGCCCAGGTATCAGCGCCGACATGTTCGAAGACGACGTCGACGCCCTTTTTCTT
>JAEWKX010000111.1 GCA_023393575.1 Pseudomonadota bacterium | reverse complement strand
TTGGATCAGTTCTCGGCAAGATCCACGTCGGCTGGTCGGGAAGCGGGAGGCGGCTCCGTCCGACCGTATCGGAGGTCGGCCACGATGTCCGTCTCCTGCCCCAGCCGCGCCTTGTAGATCTGGTAGTTTTCCGTGATCCGCTGCACGTAGTTGCGCGTTTCGGGAAACGGAATGCGTTCGATCCAGTCGATGACGTCCTCGATCGGCCTGCCCCGGGGATCGCCATAGCGCTTGATCCATTCGGCCACGCGTCGCGGTCCGGCATTGTAGGCGATGAAGGTCAGGATGTAGGAGCCGCCGAAGGATTCGATCTGCTCGCCAAGGTAATGGGCGCCGAGGGTGGCATTGTAGCCGGGATCGCTGGTCAGCCTTTCCGAGGCATAGGCGAGGCCGTGGCGCTTTGCCACCGCCTTCGCCGTCCCGGGCAGCAGTTGCAGCAGGCCCCGTGCGTTTGCCGGTGACACGGCAGCCGGATTGAAGGCGCTTTCCTGACGTGCGATCGAATAGGCGAGTGCCTTGCCCGACCCCGCTATGTCGGCGCCGGCCGGGATGGCGCCGATCGGGAAGGCGAGCGCGGCGACGTCGCGCCCTTGCGAGAACGCCGCCTTGCCGATGTGCAGCGCGAGATTATGATCCTTCCGGCGCTCCGCCCGTTCCGCGAGCATGGCCAGTTCGCCGGGGCTCTCCAACTCCTCGGCCAGGGCGCGCAAAAGGGGTGTCGTCCGGCTCTCGTGCCCCGCCGCTTCGAAGCGGTCGAGGGCTGCCACGGCAGGACGTTGCCGATAGGCCTGGCGGTCCGAATCGGTCGGCGCCGGACGTTTGATCTGAAGTGCTGCCGTCTGCAGCCGTGCGGCGGCAAGCTGGCCGTAGAAGGTGCCGGAATGGGATGCCGCGTTCCGGTAGTGCTCGGCGGCGTCCGGAGAATTCGCCGCATCCGCCGCCCGGCCCAGCCAGTACCAGGCCCGCGATGCGGAAATGGGACGGCTCGATGCGTCGAGGATGCGCCGGAAATGCGTCCCGGCCCTGGAAGGATCGCCAAGGTTCCGCAATGCGTACCAGCCTGCATGGAATTCCGCGTCGGCTATGTCGGCCGGCAGCGTGGCCGTATGAGCGGACACCAAGGCATAGGCCGCCTTGTAGTCCCCCAGGTCAGCAAGCCCCCGCGCCACGATCCGCCGCTCGTCCCACCATTCCGACGTGTCGATCAGCAATGCCGGATCGCGGGGCGCCTTTGCCAGCAGCGCCGCCGCCTGCCGATACTTGTCCTCGCGGCGGAGCGCCTCGACCTGGAGGAAAAGGAAGGCCGGATCGTTTTTCCACGATGGATCGACGGCCTTCATCAGGGCGTCCGCATTGCGTGCGCCGTTGATCCGTGCGGACCAAGCCCTGAACAGCGACCGTGCCTCCCCCAGTCGGGCGAACCGCGTCGCCTGGGTGATGCGGCCGCGATACATGAGGTAGTCCATCCGTGCCTTGTGATCCTTGACGGTGAGGATCGCGTCGAATTCCTTCAGGATCCGGTTCTCCAGGGCCCTGTCCAGTCCTTCTGACCTCCACAGGGCGCGAATGCCGGCAGTCGCGTCGCCCTGCTTGCCGGTGTCCCTGTGGGCACGTGCCAGCAGGTAACGTCCTTCGGGGGTGCGGGGAGCCGAGGGCCGGAAGGCCTCCAGCACCGTGTTCGCATCCGGATTTTCGCGGAAGAGCGCGCGCTCGTAACGGACCGCAAGGTCGTCGAGGCCGGGCCAGCCCTTCAGTTCCTCGCGGGCGGTTGCGATTTCCCGCGCGGAAATGCCGGGCAATCCGGACATCGCAAGTGACCAGGTGAGCGCCTGTCGGTCGACGGATCCCTCGGCCAGCCTGTTGCGGACGGCGAGCGCCCGCCTGGCATCATTGTCGGACAAGGCATCGAGCCCGGCCTTAAGGACCGGCGCAGGTTCGACGCGACCGCTTTTGGAGGATGTCCCCCCATCGATCCGGATCGGGAATGGGGCGGCAGGGCTCTCGGGCCTGGCATAGGGAAGGGGAGTGGCGGCTCCCTCCGGCACGGATCCGGCCATGCCCTGCGGGCTCGACAGGCCGAGGCCGAGGGCGGTCAGCAACAGGACTGGCTTGTTCATGCGGCGACTCGCGACAAGAAAGCAAATTCCCCAGATACATTAGTTGCTTCGCAGATTAACGAAGGCTTACCAGGATGATTGAAATGCGCGAAACAATGCCGCGCTCCCACGTGGAAATCGCTTCAGCATCCGCTTGTCGTCGCTTTCCCAACGCTCTATTGTGCGCCACCTTAATCACGGAATGCGGCCGAAGCATGGATTGCCGGCTGCCGGGAGTTTTGCATGTTCAAGGGATCGATGCCCGCACTCGTCACGCCATTCAAGGATGGCGGCGCCGTCGACGAGCAAGCCTTCGCAGCTCATGTCGAGTGGCAGCTTGCCGAGGGCAGCAGCGGGCTGGTGCCGGTCGGCACCACGGGCGAATCCCCGACACTGTCCCACGCGGAGCACAAGCGTGTCGTCGAGATCTGCATCGAGGTCGCCGCGAAGCGGGTGCCGGTGATCGCGGGCGCGGGATCCAACAACACGCGCGAGGCGATCGAACTGGCGACTCATGCCGAGAAGGCCGGCGCGGATGCCCTGCTGGTCGTGACGCCCTATTATAACAAGCCGACCCAGAAGGGACTGTTTGCCCATTTTTCGGCGGTGGCCGAGGCGGTGAAGCTGCCCATCTTCATCTATAACATCCCCGGCCGTTCGGTGATCGACATGACGCCGGAGACCATGGGAGCGCTCGCCAAGGCCCACAAGAACATCGCCGGCGTCAAGGATGCGACCGGCAAGCTCGAGCGCGTCTCCGAACAGCGCATCGCCTGCGGCAAGGATTTCATCCAGCTTTCCGGCGAGGACGCCACTGCCTTGGGC
Organism: Pseudomonadota bacterium; assembly: GCA_023393575.1. Classification (GTDB taxonomy): domain Bacteria; phylum Pseudomonadota; class Alphaproteobacteria; order Rhizobiales; family Rhizobiaceae; genus Neorhizobium. Next base: position 939 of record JAEWKX010000111.1, on the reverse strand, counting down.
TTCAATGCGCATGGCGGCGTCGGGTGCATCTCCGTGACGGCCAATGTCGCACCGCGCCTGTGCTCCGAATTCCAGGCCGCGACGCTGGCGGGCGATTATACGAAGGCGCTGGAATATCAGGACCGCCTGATGCCGTTGCACAAGGCGATCTTCCTGGAGCCCGGCCTATGCGGTGCCAAGTATGGACTGTGGCGGACACGGGGCATGAGCCGCACCGTTCGCTCGCCGCTGCTGTCGTCGCTCGAACCGTCCACGGAAGCCGCGATCGATGCGGCGCTCCGCCACGCGGGCCTTCTCAACTAACCCCTGCCGCTTCCCTTTCGCCCCCGCCGGCATTACATGACGAACAGCCCCGGCGGATGCCCGTCTGCGGGGAGCAAAGACAACAGCGAAGGGCACGGTGAAGACAGATGGCCCCCAAAGGCAGCCAGAGGACGGTGAACAAGATTGTCGCGGAGAACCGCAAGGCCCGCTTCAACTACGAGATCATCGATACCTACGAAGCCGGTCTGGTGCTGACCGGAACCGAGGTGAAGTCGCTTCGCGAAGGCAAGGCGAACATCGCCGAATCCTATGCCTCCGACGAGGGCGACGAGATCTGGCTGATCAATTCCCACCTGCCGGAATATCTGCAGGCGAACCGCTTCAACCATGAGCCTCGCCGGCGTCGCAAGCTCCTCCTGAGCAAGCGTGAGATCGGCCGTCTGCGTTCCGGGATCAATCGTGAGGGGATGACGCTCGTGCCGTTGAAGATCTACTTCAACGACAAGGGCAGGGCGAAGCTCGAGCTTGCGCTGGCGAAGGGCAAGAAACTGCACGATAAGCGCGAGACCGAGAAGGAGCGCGACTGGAACCGCCAGAAGAGCAGGCTGCTCAAGGACAATTGAGATTGCAGCCAGTCGTGCGGCTGGTGTCGGTGACCTCAGTGGGCTTGCGGTC
>JAEWKX010000071.1 GCA_023393575.1 Pseudomonadota bacterium | reverse complement strand
AAAGAAGTCTCCCGATCTCCCATGCCGCGGCCCGGAGCCGCTTGAATGGCGCGCCGGCAAACCCCATATGGGGATACAAGGGTATGAATGCACTTGTTATGGTGACAAGGTTGGCCGGGGAAGGACGTGGTCTTTCCCGGAGCGGCCCAACCTCACCCTAAACCGCATCTTCCGCTTCGGGACTTTCATTCAAACACGCGGCTCACTCGTATGTTCGCGCCTCCGCGGAGGTTGCGACCGGATCGTTGCATGTCGAATGAGGCCATGGCATTTCCCTCCATCTCTTCCAATCTCTCCCTGTCCGCCAAAACGGCAATGCCGTCGGACGACCGCGGCCGGGCGGCGCTCGATCCGTATTCCGATGACGTGCCCGATGACCGGCCCAATGAACTGTGCCCCGTCCGCTTCGGCGGGGCAGCGGCGCTTGCGGCCGAGGGACTTCCATCCGGTGCGGTTCCCGTTCTGGAACAGGCCGGAGCCTTGCCCTGGAGAATAGGCCGATGCGGAAGCCTCAGGATACTTCTCGTCACCTCGCGGCGGCGGGGACGCTGGATCGTGCCGAAAGGCTGGCCGTGGAACGGTCGCTCTCCCCGCGTCTCGGCGGAGCGGGAGGCGTTCGAGGAGGCGGGCGTCATCGGCACTACGAGCCCGGCACCGCTCGGCGATTTTCGCTACCTGAAGACCAGGACCGACGGATCACAGGTGTTGTGCGATGTCGCGCTGTTCGGACTGAAGGTTCGCGGGACCCTGCTGCAGTGGCGGGAAAAGGGCCAGCGGAAGCGGAAATGGTGCTCCCTGCCGGAAGCCGCCGCCCTGATCGATGAGCCGGACCTGAAGCGGCTTCTGGCCGAGCTTTCCCCGGCGGACATCACCGGATCGGCGAGGATGCCGGCCGAGTGACGATGCCCGCGCCGGCGCTGGTCGGGGGACGCCACCCGGCCGCCTCGCCGATATTTGACAAGCCGTGGAGAATGGCCGAGAACCCGAGCATGACCGAGTTTCTGTTCATCCGATCAGTAGACTTCAAGGCCAGCTGTAAAACCGGCTGAGTGCCTGGCACCTCTACCTGCGAAGGCAAGAGAGGTGCCAGGATATCAAGCCATCTTCCCATCATTGTCGTGAGCCTGCGCGTCTCCCTGCCGGGGGCGTCCGCTTGCGTTTCAGCATTGGATAATCAGCATGACCTTCAGGTGCAGTTTTACATTTCCCATCAGCGGCTCCAACAAGTTGCCGCGCTTCCGGCGCTGGGCGGCAGAGAACGCCCCCGAAATGGCGTTCAGCCTTCCTCCGCAAGTCCCGGTCAAGAGCGAGAGCCTGACGGTACGCGTGCGTTCGAGCGCCGACCGCCAGGCGTTCCTGGCCCTGCTGGACGGCGCGACGCTGTAGGCGGTCGCGGGGACGACGGCCCGATGCGCCGCCGAGCCTCGGGTCCTCTGCCGGCAGCCGCCTCGATGACGGCTGCCGGCTCGTTTCAGTGGCGGGCGCGGCCGAAGACGGACCAGTCGGTCTTCCTCGACAGAAGCTCCAGCCCGAGCGTGCCGAGCCAGCTGTTGCCCATCGGATCGAGCGCTGGCGACCAGACGGCGATCGAGGCCCGGTGCGGGGCGATCGCCAGAATGCCGCCGCCGACGCCCGACTTGGCGGGAAGGCCGACGCGATAGGCAAAGTCTCCCGATCCGTCATACTGGCCGCAGAGCATCATCACCGCCAGGATGCGGCGCGCCCGGCGGGCGGCGGCGATCGTCACCTCCTCGCCATCGTCCGGATCGTCCAGCATCAGGAAGCAGCCCGCCCTGGCCAGTCCCCTGCAGTCGAGCGTGATGGCGCACTGGTGGATATAAGCGTCCATCACCTTCTCCACCGGGTGGTTCAGGTTGCCGTAGTGGCGGGCCATGAACATCAGCGACCGGTTGAGATCTCCGCCGGTGCGGTCGCTCTCCATCACCGTCCTGTCGAAATCGAGCGTCCGGTCCTCGAGCAGGTTTTCAAGAAGCTGGACCACGTGGCGGTTCGGCCCGGCATTGCCGCCAAGGCCGACGAGGATGTCGCAGACCACCAGCGCGCCGGCATTGATGAAGGGATTGCGCGGAATGCCGCGGTCGCGCTCCAGGTCGATGATCGAGTTGAAGGGATCGCCCGAGGGTTCGCGGCCCATGCGCTTCCAGAGGCTTTCGCCGACCGCCTCCAGCGCCACTTCCAGCGCAAACACCTTGGAGATCGACTGGATCGGGAAGCCGACGCCGGCGTTGCCGGCCGAGACGAGCTCGCCCATGCGGGTGTGGACGGCAATGCCGAATTTCTCGAACCCGGCCTTCTTCGGTGGCGGCTTGCCGCTCTCCTCTGCCTCCTGCACCGCCTTCTCGTAGAGGCCGGGGGCGGCCTTGCGGACATCCTCCACCACCTCCTCGAGGATCGCCTTCAGCGCCCTGGTGTCCTGCAGGGGGTTGTTCATGTCGTGCCTGCCTTTCCGTGCCGGATCGGGCATTTAGGGCGGGGGCCGGGGAGGGGGTAGTGGCATCGCGGGAGCCCCGGACGGAGGCCTCCTCATAAAATCACCGTGATAGGAATTTAATCCTTGACGGCGTCACGGTCGTCTGCTAGGGTTCAGGCA